>NZ_JADEXY010000253.1 GCF_015206885.1 Microcystis aeruginosa LEGE 91341
CAAAAGTCTTAAGTCGATCCTTGTACAGCAACATTTTTGAAGATTATCAACTACTAATAAATAATTAACTGAAAGTCCCTCCCATTATTGTTTCTATCGTTTGTTTTCGGATTTATGCAAGAGGTCTAATCTCCAAATCAACCAAAGTTTACCAACTTAAGGAAAAAGTTAGTAAAATTCTCCCAACCCTTACCCCGCCTAACTTACAGCCCCTCCACCCTCTCAGAAAAATCCTTAACTTGGGAAAAATCCCCAACTTTACCAACTTAAGCCTAAGCTTTGTCAGAATATCCTGATAATCTCTCCACTCTACCAACCCCAAACTTTTGCTTCATACCCAAGACTACAAGGGCCGCGATCTAAATCAAGAACGGCATCGGTATAATCTGGAATATCCTCTCATCCCAAACCAGCCATGACCGCCAAAGAACAACTCCTACAAGAAATAGAAACCGCCTCCGAATCTCTAATCCAATCCTGCTTAGAACTGATACTCTCCCATAAAACTCCCGCCCCTTCACCGCAAAATAACAAACCAATTTGGGAAATCGCCGATGAAATAATTGCCACCATTCCCGAAGAATCCTTTGACCAGATCCCCACCGATGCGGCGGCCAACTTGGATTACTATCTTTATGGCAATTCTCCTCAAAAATAATGCCGACCCTCTTCGCCGACACATTTTATTGGGTTGCCTTGATTCATACTAAAGATCAATGGCATAGACAAGTGCGAGCTTTTAGTACGTTAATTCAAGATTATTCTTTAATTACAACCGATTTAGTCTTGGTGGAATATCTTAACTTTTTTGCTAAATTTGATCAACCCATGAAACAAGGTGTCGTCAATTTCTATCGCCAAATTTAAACCTCTCCAAATCTGCAAATTATTAGCCTTGATTCCTATTTAATTCAATCAGTTGTAGAACTTGATGCCAACCGTCTAGACAAAGGCTATAGCCTTACTGATTGTGTCTCAATGATTGTGATGAAACAAATGGGAATTTATGAAATACTCACCCATGACAAACACTTCACCCAAGAGAACTTTCGGATTTTATTCCAGGATTCCAATTTTAATAACCTTACTTAGAACCTGATCGCCCAGAGTAGAATCCCATTATTTATGTCAACAGAATTGGGTATCGTCGGGAAATTTATGAAGCATAACGGTGATCGCCCCATTCAATCGCTAAATAACGATAGACTCCTATAGGTTAAATACATAAGAACTGTTCAAGGAGAATCATCGGTGATCTCACCTAGTTAAAATCCTGACTCCTGGCGCAAACTTTAAATCTTGTAAAAAAAGTAATTTTTTGTATCTCCATTGATTACCATAATGGAAAACTCCGCTGACCTCTAAGTTGATGAGGCAAATTATGGAACAGTCAAAGGGTAAATCCTCTTGCCAACGCGGCGTAATCTTAACCTCCATCGGCTACCGAAAACTGCACCGTGCTAAAGTGAATTGGGAAATAGAACAAAACACTCGCTGCACCTTAGACATTCTTAGCCAACAAACTGGACTGACCGCCAATACTCTCAGTAAAATTTTTGGTCGCTCTGTCGCCGTTGATAAACGTAGTCTGTGGGTCTGCTTTTCTGCCTTTAATCTTGATTTAGACGGTCAAGATTATTTATCCAGTTCTACCCTTGCCTACAAAGACTGCCAATTTTCACATTGGGGGATAAATGTGAACTTTTAAAAGATCAATGATTGTGGCGTATAACAGAACTGTCTTTTATTCTCTCATAGCCGTGACCGCCACTGGTTATCCCACCCTTCTCAACAAAAAAGCACCCCCTTGCGGGAGTGCCTTTTCGTTCAGACTAGGAATTAACCATTGATAGCGGGAGCAATCAGAGCTACAGGAGCCTGTTCACCACTAGCTAAGTCTAAGGGGAAGTTGTGAGCGTTGCGCTCGTGCATTACTTCCATACCGATACCAGCGCGGTTTAACACATCGGCCCAAGTACCGATTACACGACCTTGAGAATCGAGAATCGACTGGTTGAAGTTGAAACCATTGAGGTTAAACGCCATGG
>NZ_JADEXY010000254.1 GCF_015206885.1 Microcystis aeruginosa LEGE 91341
GGTGTGGGGTGTGGGGTGTAGGTTTTTACCGATTCTCATCTGGTCAATTACCTAATTTTCAGAGAAAAAGTCTAGGAATTTTCCCCCGACCACTCCCAGAACTGATACTTTTTGATTGACAAAAAGTCTAAAAGTCTTACCCAACAAGGTTTTTAGATTCATTCAGCCAGCCCTAAGTAGGGAAGGAGACTCCGAGACAAAGTCCCCATACTTTTGCCCATTGCCTATTGCCGATGAATTCCCCGCCCTCAAGAAAAAAAATCGCCCTGACGATTAGAATAGAGTTAACTTTCCCCCTCCAGGCTCTGCTCAATTAACTAGATTATGACATCCTCCTATTTTGGTCTAGAAACCGAAGAAAATAAACTAATTAACTCTAATAATCTCTCGTTCGCCGCTTCTCTTGGTATTCATGGCCTGCTTTTAGCGATTATCTTACCTAATTTCCTCAATAATCCAGTACAGGAGCCAAAAAAGGAGTTACGCAACGTCAATCTGATTGAATTGAACCCTCTAGAGCAATCACGTCTTCCCAGTCTCGACTCCTCCCTGTCCAGCTTACCCGGACTGCCTAACCCCAATTCGTCCTCTTCCTCTTTGCCTCCTCTCCCCTCAATGGATGGTATCCATAACAGCACCTTACCTCCTTTACCCTCGGTTTCTTCCCTTCCCCCTTTACCTTCCTTACCTGCTTTACCTCCCCTCTCCTCTTTACCCTCCGTCAATATCTATTCTCCTCCCGTGGCATCTATCCCCTCTCTGGGTAGATTACCGGTTCCTCGCAATTTTCCCACTTCTACCCCCAGTTTACCCAGTCCTCCTTCTGTTCCCACCCTGCCAGAGAATAATAATCTGCCGAGGGAGACTAATAACCAGCAGATCCGGCCTTACTTTGATCCCTACCAAGATAATCTAACTTTAGATAGATTGCGAAATTCGCCCCGTAGTGCATCGCAACAGGCACAGGAACAATTAAACAATTCCTTAGCCCGCACGTCAGAGCCGAATGGTCAATCTCCCCTCGATGATCAGCGTCGTCAACAATTAATGTGGGAAATGCGGGAACGTTTGCGCTCCCTGGAGGCGGACAAAAGCAATACCAGTAACGAGGAGGCCATGAGAAATCAGGTGGATTGGCTGGCCAGAGTCCAAAAAACCAATCCTAACGCCTTAAATGAACTAAATCAGCCCAATCAGGGCAGCGGAGGCATAACTACCGTCAATTTGACCGGTAACTATCCCGCCACGGCTTGTTCCCGTCAATTAGCGGGGACGGCGGTTTATGGGGTGACGGTGGATGCTCAAGGCCGTCTCAGCAGTGAACCCCAGTTAATTAAAAGTGCCGGCTTCCCGATTTTCAATCAACAGGGGGCTAGGGAAGTGCGCTCAACTCGCTTTAATAATCCCAGTGGTGAGTCGAGAATCTATCAGGTGCGCGTCAGTTTTGCCCCTAACCCGGAAGTGTGCCGAGATGCGATCGCTAATCCCCCAAAACCAGAGGGTAGTAACCTCAATACCCGTAATGCTGCCCCCGTAACGCCGGCAATTGGAACCCCGCTTCGTCCTAATCAAACCTCGCAACCCGCCGTTAGTCCCCAACCGGATAACGTCAAGCCACCCGCAACCACAGGGACAAATCTGGCCCCAACCCAGCAAGAACCGCCCAAAGAAGCGATAATCGAGGAAAAAGCCCCGGAAACTTCTTCCCAACCCCCCGCTCTCAATCAGACGGAGGTTTCCCCCGCTAGTCCCCCCACTAGCCAAAATCCTCAACCCGTCAGCGAGGAAGCTTTGCCCCCCGGTCCGCCGGCGGAAGCTAAAACTGAACCAGAAAGTTAGGCCTTTTCAGTTATCAGTAATCAGTAATCAGTTATCAGATGTGAGTTTTAAGTTCACTGATTACTGAAAAAAACTCTCATCTTCCTAGTCAATGATTCGATCCCCCCTGCCCCCCTTGATAAGGGGGGTGCCGATAGGCGGGGGGATCCCCCTTGATAAGGGG
>NZ_JADEXY010000014.1 GCF_015206885.1 Microcystis aeruginosa LEGE 91341
GGTGTGGGGTGTGGGGTGTGGGGTTTTACCAGTTTTGAGGTGGCCAATTACCTAATTTTCAGGGAAAAAGTCCAGGAATTTTACCCCCGATCACTACAATGGTTGGCACTTTTTGAGGGAAAAAAAGTCTAAAAGGTTTACCCAACAAGGTTTTTAGATTTATTCAGCAAACCCTAAGTAGTCGTGCAAAATTAATTTCTTGGTTAGGATAGGCAATAGGCAATAGATTCGGATTTAGGATTATTTTTTGATCGTTTCCCCGATCGAGAGATGCCAACCGATCGCGATCAGTTCGTCTATCCAGCGAATGATCGCCCTAGCGTAATCGGCATTGCCATTGCCGCCCTCTGGGAGGGAGACGATCTGATCATCTTCTTTTTCTAAAATTTTTTTATAGCCGCTAAAGTATAGATCGAAAAACTGTAGGAGTGTGGAGAGGTTATCGAGGATTTTCGAGTCTGCGCCATCGGAATGGCTTCTAGGGTTATCGAGATAGCCCAGACCAAAAGCGTGACGGGCTTTTAGTCGGGCAAAGTCGCCATAGATATGACCCCAATTTTTCCCGCCGTCCCGATCTCGATAGTGGTTTAGGGTGTTCAAGTATTTCCATCTGGTTGTCCATTGAACATATTGCCCGTTGTTAAATAAAACGCGGATGGTCAGGCGATCGCGTCCCAGTTTTTTCGAGCGCTGTTCTGCTTCCCGACAGTGCTGTAAAACGTCTCTCTGGGGAATGCTGTGGGCTGCCCAAACGAAGCCGAGACTTAGAGTCACCCGTTGATTGATTTCTTCAGTTTTTCCAGTTTTCCACTGTTGATCGAGGGTTTGTAGCCAGTGAAAAACTCGATCGAGATCGATCGAGTCGAGTTGTGGATCGGGAAATTGGCTATTATAAACGATGCCCAAAAAATCATCTCCTCCGGCGTAAATTATTCTGCCGAGTTCGGTCTGGTTAAAGTCCCTCTGAAATTGTTGTCCCCACCGACGCATAATCTCGCTGAAATCTCGGATTTTTTGGTCTGAGCCGAGGTTTTTCAGGTAATCGCCCACTTTATCGCCATCTCCCATGAACCAGCCTGTTTTTTGTCCCACTGAGGCGGGGTTATCTTGCGGTCTCCTGATCAGATCTCGAAATCCTCGCTGGCGAAGTTCTTCGGGAAGTTCGATTCCTAGAGAGCGGGCGATATGTGGGAGAGTGATCAACCGTTTGGTTAATTCGGGAATATTCAATCTTTCGTTTCCATCGATGTATTTGCCTTCTGGTTGTTTATCTTTGGGTTGGCCGTCAGGATCGTTAACTCCATCGAGTAGGAGGGCTAATCTTCGGTAGAATAGGGCGATATGTCGGTTTTCTTCGCTCCAGTCAAGCGTTTTCATGTCTTGGTTTTCCCGATCCATCCCGTACCAAGCGATCGCGTCAGTCCCGGACAGACTAGAGCTTTCCCCGACCCAATTCACCCCTTGCCAATTGCGGGCGAGTTTACGATTTTCCAGATCGACCATGGCGGACTCTAGATTGTCCCCTATGCCCCAGAAAAATTCCCAGGTGCGTCTTTCCCACTTTTTCCAGCTTTTTTGCCAATTCCATTCTGAGGATCGATAGTAAGGCGCGAGGGCGTTTTCGACCCATTTTCTACAGGTTGCGAGAATATTTTTCCAACGATTTAAAAAGGCTCGTTGCAGTTCCGCAATGATGTCCTCGGAGGAGGAGGACTGTATTTCGCTATCGATTTTCAGGAGAACACGGTTGGGCATTCCCTGTGGGGAGTTTAGCAGTCCGGGGCTAATTAGGTGGTACTGCTCAGGCCGGTGGGTGACGATTGTACTGGTCAGATCCGAGAGAATCTGAGAGGCTCCGTACAGGTCCCTCAATTTGCGGGATTTTTCAATAAAGCTTTGCACGGGGGAGAAGGTGATGGCTATATATTTGGGCATAAAGCTATAGAAAACTCGATTGTTTAAGAGGTATATTCAACAGCCTTGAAAAGACCTAGAAAGGACTTATCTCTGGCTAAAAAAATAGGATTGTTAGATTAATTGGCTCTTTTGTACTTTTATATCTATCACTAAATTTCTAATTATTGTGTTAATTTTAAATAATTTTTCTTAAACAATCTTTATTTTTATTGATTTTTCTTAATTAAGTATCGTTTCTATTCAGGCACTTAACTAATTGGAATTAAAAAAATTGTAGGGTCAATTCATGAGTTAACCCTACACATTATTTCCATTCATACGCTTCACGAATTGGAAGCAAGAATTTCTCTTTTGAGCCTTTGATTTCGATTATTCTGTTTCCATTCATACGCTTCACGAATTGGAAGCAAGTCTTAGCAGTGATAGCACCGGTCGCGGTCGTATTTAAGTTTCCATTCATACGCTTCACGAATTGGAAGCAAGACGGTTCCACAGAACCCGCTGATATCGTGCTAACCACGATGGTTTCCATTCATACGCTTCACGAATTGGAAGCAAGTTGGCGATTGTTTGTAGTGCTTTGGTGATTGGCTTTTTGGGGTTTCCATTCATACGCTTCACGAATTGGAAGCAAGTCTGTAGATAACATGACCTTAATCGGAGGACTTCTTGGTTTCCATTCATACGCTTCACGAATTGGAAGCAAGGCTACGATTACTGGAACAGCGCCAAGCCAAACACTGTTTCCATTCATACGCTTCACGAATTGGAAGCAAGTTCACTTGTGTATTTTTCAACATGAAAAACATTACCGGAGTTTCCATTCATACGCTTCACGAATTGGAAGCAAGTTTAATTTCAATGTTTCTGGCGTTCCTACAATCAAGCTCGGTTTCCATTCATACGCTTCACGAATTGGAAGCAAGTATCGTTTTATCGTTCGCTTCCTAAAAAAACAGGAAGTTTCCATTCATACGCTTCACGAATTGGAAGCAAGCTTCGGGTTGCCTTTGGGATGGACAGACCCTTGGGAGCAGCGGTTTCCATTCATACGCTTCACGAATTGGAAGCAAGCAGATAACAGTTTTAAACGAATCTGTTACTCAGTCGTTTCCATTCATACGCTTCACGAATTGGAAGCAAGAAGATATGGATGAGTTAGACCGGCAAGTCTTCTATACAAGGGTTTCCATTCATACGCTTCACGAATTGGAAGCAAGCACGACCACCCCCTTGGTCAGTACGTATGGCTGACTGACAAAGTTTCCATTCATACGCTTCACGAATTGGAAGCAAGACTAGCTTTGCAAAACTAGGCCGTACAAGGATTGTACAACGATTTTTCGTGGGATACTGAAAAGCATAGACATTATTAATAATAATTGTCAATAGTCACCTCGGTCATGAGGCTCAAAGCCTTACTGGACAAGGCATCGACGCACCTCAACGAAAACTCTAGATTTTCAGCCATTCTGTCTAACCCGCGAAAAATGTTGATAACCGATAACTAATAACTAATAACTGATAACTGTTCCTATGGACTAATACCCGCAGATTTAAGGGCCTTGTCCATTAAAATTACATGGGTACTGTTTCCTGTCCCTCATTGTCAGGACGACATCGCTTTTTGATGATGAGGAATAGCAATCACTTTTGGGAGAAGCAACTTTTTTGGCGATTTTGATGATGGGGAGTGCGATCGCTTTTGGAAGGAGCAATTTTTGGGAATGGAAGTAATTAAACTAAAACTAATCAGAATAAATATCTCGACGATGACCAACTTGATGAATCGTAATAAAGTCATCATCAAAAGAATATATCACCCTGTAATCGCCAATTCTAAGTTTAAACAAACCGCTTAAATTAGAACTTAAACTTTGATGTCTAATATCATCAAAATTTTCATTTATCCAACGAACTTTTTTAAAAGACACGCTCCCGAACAACTGCCGTAAGCGACTCTAAACCTTCAAAAGCTTTATCGGTAAATTCTATATGGCGACGCATTACCAATCTAATCCTAATCTTTGAGCTACTTCTTCCGCAGAAATTCCCCGTTCTCCATTTCGAGTTCGCTGTAAAGAGTCAGCTAGAGATTGAGAGACTTCGGTTTTAAGTTGTTTATCAATATCAGGATCATTTAGTAGAGATTGAACTGTTTCCGTAACAGTTTCTTGAATCAAAAACTTAAAATCTTCAACACTTAGGTCTTTAACTTGCATTCTTGTAATTAGAACTCACTATTCTGACTATAGCATCGTTTAAGAATAGCGATCACGTTTTGTGGGGATACAATTGGAGGATGCGATCGCTTTTTGATGATGAGGAATAGCGATCACTTTTGGAGAGTCAACTTTTTTGGAGATTTTGATGAGGAGGAGAGGCGATCGTTTTCTTATCAAAGTCCTATAGAAATGAGATAGGATCAGGAAATTCCTGTAAAGTGTCAAGAATTTATGAAATCCATTAAAATCATTGTGGAAAAACATTCTGATGGCTATATCGCCTATCCATTGGGAATTCAAGGCGTAGTAGTCGGTGAGGGTGATACCCATGAAGATGCTCTTAATGATGTGCAATCGGCGATCGCTTTTCATGTTGAAACCTTTGGGGAATCAGTTCTCGAAGCTGACTCATCTTTATTAGAAGCCTTTGTTGTAGAAGCAATAGTCTAACGGCAAAATTTCCCTCTGATACCCCTAAAGCCAAAGTGATTAAAGTTCTTGAAAAATTTGGTTTTTCAATTGTTAGATAAAAAGAGCATATTTCTATGATTAGAAAAAATCCAGATGGAACAAAAACACTTTTAACGCTACCGAATCACAAGCAAATTAAAAGCTCTACACTAAGGAATATTTGCACTCAAGCGGGTATCTCACGAGATGATTTTATTGCTTCCGATGAAAAGATTTAAAGCAAAATCCTTTAAATGTGATTATTTGGTCTTTTGAAAGTGCGATCGCTACTTATAAGGGGTTTGTAGCCAGTGGAGAACTCGATCGAGATCGATCGAGTTGTAGATCGGGAAATTGGCTATTATAAACGATGCCCAAAAAATCATCTCCTCCCGCGTAAATTATTCTGCCGAGTTCAGTCTGGTTAAACTTCCTCTGAAATTGTTGTCCCCACTGACGCATAATCCTGCTGAAATCTCGGATTTTTCTTAACCGATGAGATGGAATTGATCCCTGGCATTCTGTTTCCATTCATACACTTAACTAATTGGAATTAAAAAAATTGTAGGGTCAATTCATGAATTGACCCTACACATTATTTCCATTCATACGCTTCACGAATTGGAAGCAAGCTCTCATCGGAAGCATCGATGCGTACCCTATTGGTCATGTGTTTCCATTCATACGCTTCACGAATTGGAAGCAAGATGGTTCCCTAACGTGGGCAATTCGAGGCATAGGTATTTCGTTTCCATTCATACGCTTCACGAATTGGAAGCAAGACGGTGATGTTATCGTTGAACAAATCCTCGGTACAGCGTTTCCATTCATACGCTTCACGAATTGGAAGCAAGGTACTAGGAACCTTGGCTTTGTCGGGGTTTGTGATGTTTCCATTCATACGCTTCACGAATTGGAAGCAAGCCGGTATCGGGCGGTGATCGCTACGGACGGGACTCCCTATACTGTTTCCATTCATACGCTTCACGAATTGGAAGCAAGATTAGGTGCTAAAAAGTTTGGAGAAAAGCCGATTGATATTGGTTTCCATTCATACGCTTCACGAATTGGAAGCAAGTAGGGTTTTTGAAAAGAGCTTGGATGGACGGGAAGGTTTCCATTCATACGCTTCACGAATTGGAAGCAAGAAGATGTGGGCGTATCGTTGATCCTCGATCAGTAAAAGTTTCCATTCATACGCTTCACGAATTGGAAGCAAGGCTTCAACATCTCAGCAGGGGCGACAATACCGGTTAACGGGTTTCCATTCATACGCTTCACGAATTGGAAGCAAGACACTCCGCGAGGGGTGGCAGGTGGCCTTGTTTAGCGTTTCCATTCATACGCTTCACGAATTGGAAGCAAGTTTCATTTCTGCGACGGCGGTCGCAGAAATGAAATAAGTTTCCATTCATACGCTTCACGAATTGGAAGCAAGAATGTTTGGGAACTAAGCATCGATTGCTATCAAAAGTTTCCATTCATACGCTTCACGAATTGGAAGCAAGACTAGCTTTGCAAAACTAGGCTGTACAAGGATTGTACAACGATTTTTCGTGGGATACTGAAAAGCATAGACATTATTAATAATGATTGTCAATAGTCACCTCGGTCATCAGGCTCAAAGCCTTACTGGACAAGGCATCGACGCACCTCAACGAAAACTCTAGATTTTCAGCCATTGTGTCTAACCCGCGAAAAATGTTGATAACCGATAACTAATAACTAATAACTGATAACTGTTCCTATGGACTAATACCCGCAGATTTAAGGGCCTTGTCCATTAAAATTACATGGGTACTGCTTTCCTGTCCCTCATTGTCAGGACGACGCTGAATATAACTGCCATCGGATTGTAATTCCCATGCTTGTCGGTTATCTGACAACATAATCCCGAGAATTTCTTCCAGTTCCTTGGCGATCGCTGGTTCATCGATGGGTGTCACTGCTTCCACGCGACGACTCAGGTTCCGCGTCATCCAATCGGCGCTACCAATATAAACCTCGTCCTGACCACCATTGTAGAAGTAAAAAATGCGGGAATGTTCCAAAAAACGGCCGATAATGCTAATTACTCGGATATTTTCGCTTATTTCCGGCAATCCGGGCCGTAAACAACAGATGCCGCGAATAATCAAGTCAATCTGCACACCGGCACGAGAAGCAGCGTATAAAGCTTCTATAATCGGTTTATCGACAAGAGAGTTCATTTTTGCCACAATGCGACCCGTACCGCCATTTTTACAGTTTTTGGCCTCGCGATCGATCATTGCTAACATCCGTTTTCGCAAACTCACCGGAGCAATTAAAAGTTTGCGGTAGGATTGCTGACGGGAGTATCCAGTCAGAAAGTTAAATAAATCGGTGATATCTGCCCCTAAATCCTCGCGACAGCTAAGTAAACCCAAATCAGTGTATAATTTGGCAGTTTTTGGGTTATAATTGCCCGTGCCAATATGGAAATAACGACGGATTTTATCCCCTTCCTTTCTGACCACGAGAACCACTTTCGTGTGGGTTTTGAGACCAACTAAGCCATAAACAACGTGAACTCCGGCTTGTTCGAGCTTTTTCGCCCAACTAATGTTATTTTCCTCATCAAAGCGAGCTTTTAGTTCCACTAACGCTGCTACCTGTTTACCATTTTCTGCGGCTGCAATCAGGGAATTGACAATCGGGGAATCTCCGGAAGTACGATACAAAGTCATTTTAATCGCTAAAACATGGGCATCATAGGCCGCCTGGGCGATAAACTGTTGTACTGAGGCACTAAAGGAATGGTAGGGGTGATGAACGAGAATATCGTTATTGCGAATTAAAGTAAAAATATCTTCGCCATCCTGTTCTAGGATACCGTCTTCGTTACCGTCAACTGTTTCTCGCAATCCCTGTAAAACCGGTGGGGTGACAGCATTCCAAGGGGGATCTTTCAGTTCGGGACAGGGTAAAGACAGAAAATAAAATAAATCTTTGTGTCCTAGCAGTCCATCCACATCGTAAACATCGATCTCCTCAAGTCCGAGATCGCGCATGATCCGGTCTTTAATATTGCTAGGAGTAGAACTGTGGATTTCCAGACGTACTGCCGATTTACCGATGCGGCGCTTGCGTACTTCTTCCTCGATCGCTAATAATAAATCATCGGCCTCATCTTCTTCAACGGAGATGTCAGCATTGCGCGTCACCCGAAAAGGATAACATTCTTGGATGATCATGCCGGGGAAAAGTGCCTCTAAATTGTGCATTACCACCTGTTCAAGGGGTACTCCCGTCCAAATCGAAGCTTTTCCATCTTGGTGGCGTAATTCTTTGGATAATGCCAGAAAACGGGGGAAAACCTGCGGCACTTTCACCCTGGCAAATAGTTCTTTATCGGTGTCGGGATCGCGAACGACTACGGCTAAATTGAGACTAAGATTAGAAATATAGGGAAAAGGATGACTAGGATCCACCGCTAGAGGAGTTAAAACGGGGAAAATATTTTGTTCAAAGTAATCGTGGAGATAATTGCGCTGTTCTTGATGTAAATCCACATAGTTAATCAGATGAATTCCCTGTTCTACTAAGAGGTTTTTTAGGGTGTGTTCAAAAAGACGATCCTGCTGTTGCACAAGGGGACGCAGACGTTTACTGATCTCGATTAGCTGTTCTGAGGCAGTCCGGCCATCGGCACTTAAAACGGCTACATTTGCCTCTACCTGTTGTTTAAGCACTGCCACCCGTACCATAAAAAACTCGTCGAGATTGGCACAAAAAATGGCGGTAAATTTTAATCTTTCCAGTAGGGGAGTCCGAGGATCAAGTGCTTCATAAAGCACGCGACGATTAAATTCTAACCAGCTTAATTCTCGGTTAAAGTAATATTGCGAATCTTTAAGATCGATTTCGGAAGTTACGGTAGAAGCTTTAGCCATAGAGTCTAATACCTAAATAATAGATTAAACAGTTAGTAAGAAGCCACTCAAGTCTAAATTTGACTATTTTTGGCGTTTTTTAGGCTAGAATGCCCCAGATTAACCAAAGTTACCCCGATTATCTTGGATGCTAGTCCTACTGATTCTAGCCTGACTGGGGAAAAAATCAATTTATTAAAAGGTTAAGAAATCAGTCCCGACCGATTAAGGTTAAATTAATCTTTCGGTGAAATTAGAGTGCCAAGAAGAACAATAGGCATGATCTGCTGAGAATATTGTTTTTAAAGCCCAGCTTTGATCATAACACAAAATCGAGCCGATCTGACTTGTTAAATATATCATCTCCAAGTTCAGGCAATAAACCGAATCAGCAATCTTGTAGGGTGCGTTCATGAAATGTAACGCACCTTATTTTTGCTTATGTAAACAGTAATTTGAATAGGATGACAATTTTTTAGCTAGACTAGAACAAATTATTGTGCTATGCAATTAAATTATACCTTTCAATCTAGGATCAGCCATGCTAGACACAGCAACTCTTGAACGAAAGAATGTGCTTCAAGCAATGTTCAATCGCGCAATTACATGGGCTAAAACCATTTAATTTTATTTCAATGCTGCAATTATGTAGTCAATAGTCTGATTACTTGAATCGAAAAACCGTTGACAACTGTCCATCAAGTTTGTACTGAGGTAATCTAATGTTGAACGTCACTGTTGATGAAATACAACGCGATCCCTTGAAATATCTTCGTCAAGTAGAAGCAGGTGAAACGCTTGTCATTCTTAGATCTGATAAGCCGATCGCTGAACTTAGACCTATTGCCAGTAGTAAGCAATTGCGACCATTTGGTTTGTGTGCAGGCGAGTTTACCGTTCCAGATGATTTCGATGCTCCTTTGCTGGAAGGTCTTCACCTGTTAAACAAGATTTAGGATCACAGCGATCGCTAGATAAAAGGTTAAGTAATGTTAAGATCATAATTCTTCATGAAGAAAGCGCATGATCGCCGAGTAACTGTAGCCAAAAATACCAAATTTTGTCCCAGTCACAATAAAGTAGGGATCAAGCGCATTCGATCGAAGCAAGAATTTTCTCCCCAGTATCTATGAATCAATCAGAAAGTTGCGGTAAGGTCTATCTCGTCGGTGCGGGTCCCGGGGATCCCGGTTTGTTGACCTTAAAAGCGAAAGTTCTCCTAGAAAATGCCGATGTTGTCCTCTATGATGCCCTAGTCAGCCCCTCGATTCTAGCCATGATTAACCCCCGGGCCGAACAAATCCATGGGGGTAAGCGTCGCGGTCGTCATTCTCTAGTACAGGAGGAAATCACCGCTTTACTGATCCAAAAGGCCCAGACTAATGCCGTGGTTGTTCGTCTCAAGGGAGGGGATCCCTTTGTTTTCGGTCGCGGGGGTGAAGAAATGCTCGATCTGATCGCGGCCGGAATTAGCGTCGAGATCGTGCCGGGGATCACTTCAGGGATTGCCGTGCCTGCCTACGCCGGTATTCCTCTCACCCATCGCAATTATAGTTCCTCCGTTACTTTCGTCACCGGCCACGAGATGGTGGGTAAATATCGTCCCGAGGTTAACTGGTCAGCGATCGCTCATGGTGCGGAAACAATTGTTGTTTACATGGGTGTGCATAATTTACCCTATATTATCGGCGAGTTGACCAAGGCGGGCAGAAGTCCAGAAACACCGATCGCCCTGATTCGCTGGGGAACAACACCGCAACAACAGCAATTAATCGGTACTTTCAGCACGATTATGAACCAGATCGAAGCCACCGGCTTTGAATCCCCTGCGATCGCTGTTATCGGTGCAGTGGTGAACCTTCACGATCTCTTACAAGCGGGACAACCTTTGCTCTCCAGGACAATCCCTCCCACTCCCATTTCTCTCTGATTCGGTTGCCATGCGTCAATATCAAAAATCCCTGACGATTACCACCAGTCCCAAGAATTTCCATCGTCTTACTGCCCCCATAGAAGAGATCGTGGCTGAATCGGGCATAACGACGGGATTATGCAGTCTATTTGTCTGTCACACCTCCGCTTCTTTGCTGATCCAAGAAAATGCCGATCCCGATGTTCTCACCGATTTGGCCAATTTCTTCGCCAAGTTAGTCCCGGAAGATAGCAGTCTCTACTATCATTCTACCGAAGGGCCAGACGATATGCCCGCTCACATTCGCTCGGTTTTAACCCGGACATCGGAACAAATCCCGATCGCTAGGGGTAAATTAGTTTTAGGCATCTGGCAAGGTATCTATCTCTGGGAACACCGTCAGAGTCGTCACCAAAGACAAGTGGTGGTTCATATCACCGGGGTCTGAAGCTTTGCGTATAGTTTTGTAATAGAAACTTTACTCGTACCCCTCATCGGAGTAAGATTTTTTCCGTGTACGATCAAATTGTTCGCTTTTTGAACAAAGAACTTCATATTTCGTAACAAAAGGAAACAATTTATGCGAAAATTGTTCGCTCTGGCCCTGGTGCTATCCCTCTGGTTCACCTTTGCCGCTCCAGCGTCGGCTGATTTGTCCAATCTGACCCCTTGTAGCGAAAATCCCGCTTTCCTACAAAAAGCGAAGAGTTTCCGCAACACCACTCCCGACCCCGAATCGGGAGCCAAACGCGCTCAAACCTACTCCCAAGCTCTCTGTGGACCGGAAGGCTATCCACACCTAATTGTTGATGGTCGTTGGGACCACATGGGCGATTTCTTTATCCCTAGCATCCTATTCCTGTACATTACCGGTTGGATCGGTTGGGTTGGTCGGGCCTATTTAATCGCCGTGCGCGGCAGTAAAGATGCAGAAATGAAGGAAATCATCATCGATGTTCCCCTCGCTCTCAGCAAAATGTTAACGGGTTTTCTCTGGCCCTTGGCGGCTTTACAAGAAGCCACTTCCGGTAAATTAACCGTTAAGGATTCGGAAATTACCGTTTCCCCTCGTTAATTTTTGTGTCAAACCCTTGACTTTTTATTCCCTAGGAGAACTCAGATGGAAGGACTTACTAAATTTCTCTCGTCCGCACCCGTGTTAATTATGGCGCTGCTGACTTTCACAGCCGGGATTTTAATCGAATTTAATCGCTTTTATCCCGATCTCTTATTCCACCCGCTAGGTTAAAGCCAATCTCAGGTGATTAAAAGGGATACAGAGTCCACTGTATCCCTTTTTAATGGCAATGAGCGGAGGGATTGGGGGAATCTTAAGAAAAGAAAGACACTGGGGACGACAGGCTCTCAAAATCGATAAGATACAGGTATCTGCAACCCCAGAGGTGGGACAAACCATGCTGTTAGATAGAGATTTGATGCTAGAAAAGCGGCTGCGGTATCAAGAATTACAAGAAAAATTAAAAGAGATTTGGCAGGGAGAAAACGTTCCCGAATCGGATGAATGCGATTATGATATCCTAGTTGTTCCTTCTTTTAGTATCGATCAGAGAGTCGGTCAAAAAGTGGCGGGTTTTTTACATTACGAAGAAAGATTATTATTTTCTCTGATTCGGTTGCGACACCCGAAAACCCGTTTAATCTATGTAACAGCGCAGCCACTGGCGCGGATGGTGATTGATTATTACCTGCAATTGTTGCCTGGGATTCCTTTTTCCCATGCTAATAATCGTCTGTTATTACTGACAACTCACGATAACTCTTTTCAACCTTTAACCCAAAAAATTCTGGAAAGACCGCGCTTAGTAGCAAGAATCCGGCAAGCGTTGCGTCGAGATCGTGCCTACATGGTTTGTTTTAATTCTACTAATTTAGAGCGAGAATTGTCTTTACAATTAGATATTCCTTTATTTGCCTGTAGTCCAGATTTATTGTATTGGGGTTCTAAAAGTGGCAGTCGCGAGATTTTTGGTCAAAGTAATATTCCCCATCCTGACGGTAGTTTACAGGTAAATACGGTCAAAGATTTGTTATACGAAGCCGCTAGTTTGTGGTTCCGTCAACCGCAATTAAAACGCATGGTAGTGAAGTTAAATGAGGGGTTATCGGGAGAAGGAAATGCGGTTTTAGATTTACGTCCTTTAGGGGAAATTGTGGATAGTAACAGTCTAGATTTAAGCGAGAGAATGAATCTCTTGACCAAACAATTAGACAAGATGAGTTTTCAAGCAAGCGATGAAAATTGGGAGAGTTTTTCTGGCAAAATTGCTGAATTAGGGGGAATTGTTGAAGCTTTTATTGAAGGAGAAGAAAAGCGATCGCCGAGTGTGCAAGGTTATATTACACCCACGGGAGAAGTGAAGATTCTTTCCACTCACGATCAAATTTTAGGGGGTCCCGATGGTCAAATTTATCTGGGTTGTCATTTTCCTGCCGATGAAAATTATCGCCTACAATTACAGGAATTAGGACTAAAAATAGGGGAAATTCTGGCAGCCAAGGGAGCAATTGAACGCTATGGAGTTGATTTCGTCGCAGTGAAAAATCCAGAAACTTTAGTCTGGGATTTACAGGCGATCGAAATTAATCTGCGAAAAGGAGGAACTACCCATCCTTTTATGACTTTGAAGCTTTTAACTAATGGTGAATACGATCAAAAAACCGGATCATTTTTCAGTCAACCTCACCAGGAAAAATACTATATTGCCTCCGATAATCTCCACAAACCCCAATACAAAGGTTTACTTCCCGATGATTTAATGGATATTATTGCTAAACATCACTTACATTTTGATAGTAGCAGTAAAACGGGAACAGTTTTTCATCTCATGGGTGCGCTGTCAGAATTTGGTAAATTAGGGTTAACTTGTATCGGTAATTCTAGTGAGGAAGCGGCGGCAATTTATCAGCGTGTGGAACAGGTTTTAGATTGGGAAACAGAGCATAGTTCCATAAATTTAGGTTATTGTTCTGGATTACCGATTACTTGGATATAACTAGACTGATTTACTGGCTGTAATTTTTTTTCAGAGATTTAATCTCTTCGGGTCTAATTCCCCGCCGCTCGCGGCGTACAATAGAAAAATGAGTGAATACATCCATAAGAGCCATAACGTAAGTGTTTTGCTATATCATTTAGTGTTCCCAGCCAAATATCGTAAAGCCGTTTTCGACGAACAGGTAGATAGCTTGTTGAAAGAAGTCTGTCTAGAGATGGAAAAACGATACGAGATAAAGTTTGTAGAAATTGGAGTGGATAAAGATCATGTGCATTTTCTGGTGCAATCAGTACCGACCTATAGTGTGACAAGGATAGTGACAATGATTAAAAGTATAACGGCGAGAGAAATTTTCAAAAAGTGTCCTCAAGTGAAAAAGCAGTTGTGGGGAGGAGAGTTTTGGAGTGATGGATATTACGCAAGTACGGTAGGAAAGCATGGGGATGAAGGTATGATAGCGAGATATGTAAAAGAACAAGATAAAGAATACCTGCAGCTACACCAAAATCTACAATTGAGTCTATTTTGATTCTGATACCCCGTCCGCTTGCGGCGGGGTAGTTCATTCATCCAAGCAGGCAGTTCCTGGCAGCCAATGACCGATAGTTTTACCTTAGTTAAAAGTTGTCTTGACCGTGATGCACTTAACTGGTTTAAATGGCCTCTAAATATTTGCTATCGAGCAGAAATGAGCCTCGATCGAATTTTACACCCCAATAACCCCCCGGCCGGCGATCAATAACCGTGCCGATATCGTCGATATTGAGTAGCTCTGGCGGCCGTAACATAGGCATAGGATCGGCGGTTTTCAGGTAAGGGGGAATGGCAATCAGACGGACTTTTCCCCCGACGCTAATTTCACTCATGGTACTGGCTAAATGCGATCATGACATAGTATCTCAACTTAGCATATTTCAAATCATTCTAAAGATAGATTTCTCAGGGAATAGGCATTGTGTAAGCTGTCCTTGTCTCCCCTTGGCGTTGGGTTGGGGTGTTGCTTGACCTAGCGGCGAGGGGATAATCGCAATACGAAATCTGCTAGAGCAATAATCATGAAAATCACTCATAAACTCTTGTTCTCTTCCTGGCTCTTACTGGGTGTCACGGTAGCCCCATCCCAAGTATTGGCAGGACCATTTGTTCCTCAAGGACCGTTTGTCCAACCTGTACCTGGACCGGGTATTCCAGGGCCAAAAAATGTTCCGGGTAAAGAATACAGCGATCGCTTCGACAAAGACACTCAAGAACCGCCAGTTCTAGATCCAGAACAGAATATTTACTGGGATGGCAATGGTGGTCGGCAAGATACTTTCGACTATAGTGGCTCTCGCGCAGGTGATACCGATCCAGCTAGAGAAGTAGATGCCTTAGCTAATCATCAAGATGCCCTATTCTGGGATGTCATTGCTAATCGAGCCGCCCTACTATTCTCGACCGGTTCGACAACGCTATTACTCCCCGGTGATTCCCGTGCTGCTGTTTATAACGCAAGTCCTGATTATAACCAGCTTGGAATACATGAAAAAAGTGTTCTTTTTGAATCGATTGGCGGGGAGATTGACTTTTGGGCAAAGCCTCCAGAAATTGATCAAGCGGGAGTTAACGATCTCGATGGTTTGGAGGTATGGAGTTCTGTATCACCAACGTCTTCTCAATACCCTTCTCCAGCAGATCCGACTCCTGATGATGCTGATATGTACTCTTTGCTGGGAGATCCCCTTATTAACGGTACGAGAACATCAGTATGGTACTACAACCCCATTACCCAGATCAGCAACTCCTATATTACTGCTGCTCAGATTGCAGCGGCGATTAACCGCCCTGACATAGCTAACTTAGCAGACATTATTGATTTGGATGGTTTAATGGTCTGGGATGGCGGTAACATTGGCCAATGGGATAACAGCGATCGCATTCTGTTCAGTGTTATGCCCATCGACGCTAATCTTGATGGAATCATCACACCCAATATTAATGGGGGCGATATCGACGGAGGCGAAATTTGGCATTGGCAATTTGGTCAACCACTGGCCCCATTCCTCTTTCACGGTGGGCATCTCTGGGATACAGCTTTCAATGTCAAACTGGCTACTGGAGCAGTGAATGAAAACATAGATGCTTTAGAAGCTGTCGCCGTTCCCGAACCCTCTACATTCCTCAGCTTATTAACCCTTGGCACTCTCGGCGCAGCTTCAACCCTGAAGCGCAAACTAAAATCCTCTAAATCCGACTAAAACTAAACCACAAAAGTAGGCTAAATTGCTTACCAAAGTAGAATTAATGCCCCTTCATTCAGTCGTTTGAGGGGGTATTTTTGGCCTAACTCTCTCAATTCCCATGATTTCAAGGAGTATGGTTTATCCTTTCATCCGATATCTGCTACAATACAGATACAGGAAATAACATTTTGATCAGTAGGGTAGAAGTCTTTTCCGTTATCTTAGAAGGTAAGCATCATGAAAAATTTAGAAGAAATTAAAGCGATTTTGGGTCAAGTTAAGTCCTTAGTAAAAGAAAAGTATCATGTTAGTGAATTAGGTATTTTTGGAGATTATGTAAAAGGAGAAGTGCAGGAAAATAGTCAAGTTAATATTCTGATAGATTATACAGAACCGCCTAGTTTACTAGATTTAGTAGATCTGGAATATTATTTAAGTGATTTACTTAAGGTAAAAGCGGATGTTATCAGTAAAAATGGCTTAAAAGGAAAAAGGAGAGAAAGAATTTTATCCGAGGTTATTTATGTATGACGCAACGGGAATTTAGAGATTTCCTGCAAGACATTCTAGAGGCAATTTGTCAACTAGAAAAGATGACTCAGGATCTAAGCTTTGCAGAATTTTCCACTAAGATAGAAATCTTTCTTTCGGCAGTAAAATTAATTGAAATAATCGGGGAAGCAGTCAAAAATATTCCTGATGAAGTGAGAGTTAATTATCCCAATATTCCTTGGAAAAACATCGCAGGTATGCGGGATAAATTAGTTCATGAATATTGGGCAATTGATGAAAAAGTCGTCTGGAAAGTGATTCAAAACAATCTCCCCCAGCTAAAGAGAATCATTATCAGTATCATTGAGAAATTACAATAAATTTTCCTGCCTCCTTTAAAAACCCACCTCCCCACTTCCTACTTCCCTATTCATAATTCCCACTTGCAAGAGTGCCTTTTTGAACCTTTCCCTAAAAAGGTTTTGATTTTAGGGAAATACAGTTAAAGGAATCCATTCGTAGGTGTTGACAATGCCTTGAAAATAATCATTAATAGTTTCTCTGGAATAGGGAACAACACCATCTTCACCAAACCAACGTTCATAAATTGTCACCGCTTGTTGTTGGTCACTGACGATCCCTTCCATGAATTTTAATAGCGTATAATTCACTGTATCGCGCCATTTAGAATCATTTTCTGGTAAAGTACAGGCATAGGATTCGTAGGCGTAGGGATAGGAGGGAACTATGGCTAAATTATTGGGATTTTTAGCGCTTTTCCTTAAACCTTCTAGGGTAATGCCATCGCTGGCAAAACCATCAATTTCTCCTGCTTCTAGTTTTTGTAAACCCTCGCCACGATTTTTAACTTTGACCAAAATAGCGGCGGGTTGTTGGGTTTTAATTACCGCTTCATTAGTAGTATTGGCAATCACTCCAATGCGTCTGCCTGCCAAGCTACCGATGTCATCAAGATTACTACCTTTGCGGGTGAGTAATTGAGTGCCACTGGCAAAATAACTAACGGAAAAATCCACTTCATTTTCTCTTTTCCAAGTAAAAGTAGTGGAGCCACATTCGATATCTATCACCCCTGTTTTCAACTTTTCAAAACGATTTTGGGGAGTAATCTCAACAATTTTTAACTTAATTGCTTTTCCTAACTTCCGTTCGGTTTCCTTGCGAATTAACTCTAACATATCAAGGCTGTAACCCACCCACTTGCCTTGGGAGTTGACAAAACCAAAGGGAATAGCATCTTTACGAGCGCCAGCAGTAATTACCCCAGTTTTTTGAATGCGATCGAAGATTGCTCCGGCAAGGCTAGAATGGTTACTGGTGACGGTTAAAGCTACTGTCATCGTCATGACGGCAAGTGTACGCTTCATTTTTTTCCCTAATCTGAAAGTGGCTCAAGTCTGGGACTGTTTCAGGAGAGCGAGAGTTTCCTAGAGGAAGATTTTTTAGCGGCGATTGCTGGGGACAAAAAAAGAGGAGAGATGTTACTCTCTCCCCCTTTCAGTTTTTTGGACAACATTTTAAATTGTTTTTTCAGTTGTCGCTGTCGGGCCGAACCGCCTTTGCCTTTGTCGTTACGTCCCTGACGGCGGGGGGACTCCCATCGCTTAAGTCGCATAGTTTTTAATTCCAATTTAGTCAGTTACATTTATCGTAACAGGTTTAACGTCAGTTTGGGTTAAGGAAATCAAGGGATGACAACTCAGGCTCTCTGTCACCCTGTGAGATGCCCAACTCTAGTTAACCAACCTTAAATACTCCCCACTTCCTAATTCATAATACTAAATCCAGTTATTAAAAACTGATTATTTATTCTACCCTTTGCCTTTTGCCTCTTGCCTGAGTGCCTTTCCTGATATGTAGCCTATACTCAACGGATTTAGTATATAGTCATTTCAGATAAGTCTGATACAGTCTAAACCGACAAAACCCTTATGAACTCTGGGATTGATATTCTCAATCTTAATTGAAATGACTATAATTCATAATTCATAATTCATAATTCCCACGTCCACCTAATTAGTATTTTCCCATGCTTAGTCAGCAACTTTGGCAGGGCCATCAAGATCTAGTGCAAGCTTGTCTAGAACACCCTTTTGTGCGAGGTATCGCCACAGGAGAGCTTAAACGGGACTGTTTCGCTTTTTATGTCGGTCAAGATGCTTTTTTTCTGGAATCTTTCACCCGTGCTTACAGTATCGCCGCCGCTAAAGCTCCCGATTGGCAGGGATTTACTAGCTTTCATCGGTTGGCGGCGGGGGTATTAAAGGAGTTAGAATTACATGAAAATTATGCTTTACAGTGGGGAGTTGACCTGAGAAAGGTTCAGCCCGCTAATGCCACCCGTCGCTATACGGATTTTCTTCTCGCTACCGCTTGGATGGGTGACATCGGTGCGATTGCCGTGGCGATGAGTCCCTGTATGCGTCTTTATGCTTATCTGGGTCAACAATTAGC
Organism: Microcystis aeruginosa LEGE 91341; assembly: GCF_015206885.1. Classification (GTDB taxonomy): domain Bacteria; phylum Cyanobacteriota; class Cyanobacteriia; order Cyanobacteriales; family Microcystaceae; genus Microcystis; species Microcystis aeruginosa_H. The sequence continues at coordinate 18,604 of NZ_JADEXY010000014.1, forward strand.
CTTAGAGCCGATTCCTGAGAATCCCTATCAAGCTTGGATTGATAGTTATAGTGGGGATGAATTCGCCGCTTTAGCAACCCAGTTAGAGGAATTAGCCGATAAATACGCCCTGATGACGGAAAATATCTCTGTATCCTATCGTTATGCCCTTAGTTGTGAACAGGACTTCTTTAGTGCCGCCTACAGCCGGGGCAAATCTTAAAATTTTCCCGTCACAATGTTAAGAAATATAAATGACGCTAAGATTAAGGTAAGCAAAATCGTCATTATAAGAGTAATGTTTCCTTCGCAACCCACCGAAAACGAACTACTGAAAACCATCTTGGAACCTCTACTAGAGGATTTCACCTATTGGTTTTCCCGTTCCTGTCTCCTCCTCGAATCCGAGAGATTATCCTTTCTCAGCCTCGAGGAACAAAACGATTTATTAGCAAGAGTCAAAAACGCCCAACAGGAGGTGGCCACGGCTCATTTACTCTTTAAAACCACAGGTGGTCAGGTGGGTATCGAGGCTAAGATGTTGTTGCCTTGGCACCAGCTGGTGGCAGAGTGTTGGGGGGTCAGCAGTCGTCGTCGTCGATTACAGGGTTGGGGAGAATATCAATCTCCTCAAACTGACGCTTAACCTGAAACTTTTTTGGTAAGCTAGAGAGTTGAGCGAATTTTTAGCATAAAGTTTTGGCAATTAGGAATATTCACACATAATTCATGGGAGACTCGGCCAATGTTACATCTGCTCTATATCCTCGCCTTCACAGTTATCGCTTTTTTGACCATTAATAATTTAATTCGGAGTCTGATTACTGTCAGCATGGATTCCCAGAAACGTCCTGCTAAATCGGCTAATTCCTATAATCCCTACGGTTATCCCATGACTTCCCATCCGGAACTTTTGGACGAGGCCGGACAACCGATTAATGAACCTCTGTTAGTGATTCGTTCTCTCACTGTCGAAGATGCTCGTCAACAGTTGGATGCCATTTATAATTCTTCTCCCAGTGCCACCAAAGAGCAAGACGAAGAAATCTAATTGGTTCTAGAATGGCAGTCCTTGAGAACAGATATATTTATCTACACGGTTTTGCTTCTGGCCCCCAATCAACAAAAGCGCAATTTTTGAGACATTGTTGGCAAAAGAAGGGTTTAGCGATGGAAATTCCCGATCTTAACGGTGATGACTTTTCTAGCTTAACTCTCACTCGTCAGATTGTTCAAGTCGGCCAATTGATTGAACAATCTCAGCTTCCTGTTACTCTGATTGGTTCCAGTTTTGGCGGTTTAACGGCAGCTTGGCTGGCAGAAACTTATTTTCAGGTGCAAAGGTTCGTTTTATTAGCTCCCGCTTTTAATTTCGGGCCGATTTGGTTAGGACAATTGGGAGCAGAAACCCTAGCCAATTGGCAAAAATCTGGGAGTTTATCGGTTTATCACCACGGTTATCGTCGTTCTCTGCCAATTGATTACAAGTTTATCGAGGACTTAGCCAATTATCCCCAAGAAAAGTTAATCAGGCAGCTCCCCACCCTGATTATTCATGGCAGTAACGATGGGGTAATTCCCCCAGAAAATAGTCGCTATTATGCTTTTTTTCGTCCTTGGGTACAGTTAATCGAATTAAATAGCGATCATGACCTTACCGATGTTTTAACGAGAATCTGGGCTGAAATACAATTATTTCTCAATTTTTGACTAAAAAAGACCCCCCCTTCTATTGGAAAAAGAGGAGGAGATTTAGTACATTTATATCAAGCCTTGAGAGGATTTTTCAGCTTCTCAGTCTAAGGACAAGACATTTTCTGCTGATGTCTTCCCACTACCAAAGTCCGCGGATAGGAGATACACTAGGCTCAGGAGCGGGTTGAGGAGCAACTTCAGTAAAGGTTCTGGTTTCCGGGGGTAAAGCGGGAAGTCCCCAAGCGGGTTCTTTTTGGTTAACTTCTCTTAAAAGTTGCGAGCGAGTGGCACTGACGGCGATTTCTGATTTTAGTTTCAAGCGGGAAACCCAATAGGGACGAGCTTTACCCACATAAACTAATTTGCCATCTACCACTTGCAATAGTACATCGTCACCACCCGTGGCATCCCCAACAATACGAGCGGTGGTTCCGTCGGTAAAGTCGCCACTGAAAATTTCTTTGCCATCCACTGTCACAGGTCTGATCAATTGGACGAACAGAATCCCACCTACGGTTCCCCGGACGCGACCCAGTACATAGTCACCAGGGTTAAGTTGTGGCTCACCTCTGTAGGTGTTATGGCCGCGCAGTTGACTGATCAAGATTTCGTTATTTTGTGGTCCTGCTTGTGCGGGTACGGTGCCAACGGTAGTTAGGGCAACTAAACCAGCAAAACCAGCGACAAGGGAAATTTTGTTAAACACAATTACCTCAAGCAAAAAGTTAGTAAATTGTCTATAGACGTTTTAGATTATAACTTAGTTCCTGATTTTGTCTATATTGCGAAATATTTGTTTAATAATTTCTCGATCAAGCGGTTGGAGGTTGGGGTTTTAGGGTGTTGGGGTTTTAGGGTGTTAGTTGAAATTCCCCCATTCTCCCACTCCCCACCTCCCCACTTCCCCTGAAAACTGGATTAAGCTAGGCTCTAAGACCGCTCGACATTGCTGAATAATTGAGGATCGAGGGTGGGTAGTTCGATATCTTTTTCTGCTGGGGAAGAGGCCAACTGGAAGCGGTTTAAGGTTTGTTGAACGCGATCAAAAATGGTGATTTTTTGCTCGCTATTGTTCTGGGGTTCGGGAATAGGTTCTACTTCTAGCGGAGGCTGAATACTGGGGGCAGGTTCGTTAATCTCCTCTGTCTCTGGTATGGTGGTTACGGGAGATTCGATCGCTTCAGGGGTTTCCTCTATCTCTTCGACTGTTTCTGTCTCTACTGGTTTTTCCTCAACTATTGGGCTTTCTGGCTCAATAACAGGGCTTTCCTCAACTATTGGGCTTTCTGGCTCAATAACAGGGTTTTCCTCAACTATAGAGGTTTCTTCTTCCTCAATAACAGCGGTTTCCTCAACTATAGAGGTTTCTTCTTCCTCAATAACAGCGGTTTCCTCAACTATAGGAGTTTTTTCTGCTTCAACTACAGGGGTTTCCTCAATAACAGGGGTTTCTTTAACTACAGGGGTTTCCTCAATAACAGGGGTTTCTTCAACTACAGGGGTTTCTTCCTGTGGACTTGGAATAGTTTGATAGTTGGGATCAACAATGCTACGGGCAATTGTAGGGGATAAATCGCCGCGGACTAATTGACCAAGACTGTCTTGGTAAGAGGGATCAAAGCTAATCACGCGCACGCTGGTATTAAACTCGTTTTCGATTTTATTTCCCTTACCATCGATGAATTCTAATTGTACCCAGTTATTGCCCTTGTCAAAACCCTTGAGATAGATTGGTTCCCAAGTATCAAGCAAAAAACTTTCACCGTTGACAGTGACACGAATGCGCCAATCTTGAAGATTATTATCCTCGTTGGCAGTATTGGACAGACGTAGAGGAGCATTACTCAGATAAAAATCGAGCAGGATCGGTTCCGCACCGTAGATTCCTTGCGGACTACTGTAGGTTAACAGGGGTAAGTTATGATCAGGGGCATTTTTGCCTGTTTTTGTCAGAATATGAAAGGTTGTTTCAGCAAATGCCCCATCATTTTTAAAACTTTCCTGCCAAGGACGCAGGGCCAAGACGCGGAGGGTATGAGTACCGGGGGCAAGATTTTCTAGGATAATCGGTTGCTTGAGGTCGTAAATAGCTGCTGCTGGTTCATTATCGACAATTAGACTCAAGTGGGGTCCTAATTTCAGGGTATCGTCTTGGAAAATTGGCAGATCTGACACTTGTAGTTTAACTATCACCTGAGTGTCATCGAAAACTTGTTCGGCCAGAGGACTGAGAATCGTTACTTGGGGAGCGTAACGCTCTAAACTGGGGCGCAGTTCCTGAATTAGGGCCGGGGGGGCAACCTCAGAAATGCGGCCTTGGACGACGGGAAGATTAGAGGTTTCCGAAGTGGGGAGATTGGTAGCCGTCAAGCGATCGCCACAGGCGGTTAACAGAGTGGTCAGTAAACCGATCACAAGACATATGTGAAGGGTTTTGACTGGGATTAATTTATGTAGTAGGGATAGCACGTTCCTCCTAGAGCCAAGGCCAAAATCTATACAAACCATTGGTTTTTGCTAGAGTCATTGAATGCTCTGGTGTCAGCAAAAGCGCGAGAAGATCAGGTTATGGCCTCAATTTTACAGAATTGTTTGATTGTTTTTTGAGAATCTATCTATTGAATTTTCTATATGGTCTGGTGGGGGAGAAAAGGGGGAAATTGGCTTCCGGGGCGACAATTAATAAACTTTTGTAAAGAAAAATCACCGGTCTGACCCTGACTAAGACCGCCCATAGCAGAAAATGTCTCTCCTATCAAGGATTGAGAGAATTTTAATTATTGTTAAGCATAACGAACAGACAAGAGAACAAAGACTTATCATCTACTATTGATGCTTTCGACTGGAATCTCACCCAAGAGGAAAGTCAAGCGACATTAACAAAAGGTGGGTCAGATTTCAACTTGCCTTTTTTAGGTTAAAAAATCTATCCTCAAATAAAACGCTAAGTCTATTGTCGAGAGAGGAGAATCCTCATGGCACTCCCCCCCAAAGAGGCGGTAGCTAAAGTGATTGTAGATAAAGACCCAGTACCTACTTCCTTTGAGAAGTGGGGTCAACCGGGGCATTTTGATCGCACTTTAGCCAAAGGGCCCAAAACCACTACCTGGATTTGGAACCTACACGCCAACGTCCACGATTTTGATAGTCAAACCAGCGATCTCGAAGATATTTCCCGGAAAATCTTCAGCGCCCACTTCGGACATCTCGCCGTTGTCTTCGTTTGGCTAAGTGGAATGTACTTCCACGGCGCGAAATTTTCTAACTATGAAGCTTGGTTAACCAACCCGCTTGCCATCAAACCCAGCGCCCAAGTGGTCTGGCCGATCGTCGGTCAAGGCATCCTCAACGGCGATGTGGGCGGCGGTTTCCACGGTATTCAGATCACCTCTGGTCTGTTCTACCTCTGGCGGGCTTCTGGGTTCACCAACAGCTATCAGCTATACTGCACCGCTATCGGTGGTTTAGTTATGGCGGGCCTGATGCTGTTTGCCGGTTGGTTCCATTACCACAAAAGCGCACCGAAACTGGAATGGTTCCAAAACGTGGAATCGATGATGAACCACCACTTGGCGGGTTTACTCGGCTTAGGTTCCCTAGGTTGGGCCGGTCATCAGATTCACGTTTCTTTACCGGTAAACAAACTCCTCGATGCGGGAATTGCTCCCCAAGATATCCCCTTGCCCCACGAGTTCATCCTCGAACCGAGCAAGATGGCGGATTTATATCCCAGTTTCGCCCAGGGTTTGACCCCGTTCTTTACCCTTAACTGGGGTGCTTACTCGGATTTCCTCACCTTCAAAGGTGGCCTGAACCCCGTGACCGGTGGTCTCTGGCTTTCCGATACCGCTCACCATCACTTGGCGATCGCTGTATTATTCATCATTGCTGGTCATATGTACCGTACCAACTGGGGCATCGGTCACAGCATGAAGGAAATCCTCGAAAACCACAAAGGTCCCTTCACCGGTCAAGGTCACAAAGGACTGTACGAAATCCTGACCACCTCTTGGCACGCTCAGTTAGCGATTAACCTTGCTCTCTTAGGTTCGCTAACCATCATCGTGGCCCACCATATGTACGCCATGCCGCCCTATCCCTATCAGGCGACTGACTACGCCACCCAACTATCCTTGTTCACTCACCACACTTGGATCGGTGGCTTCTTAATCGTCGGTGCGGGAGCGCACGGAGCGATCTTCATGGTGCGGGACTACGATCCAGCCAAAAACGTGGATAACCTGCTCGATCGGGTGATCCGTCATCGCGACGCAATTATCTCCCACCTGAACTGGGTATGTATTTTCCTCGGCTTCCATAGCTTCGGTTTATACATTCACAACGACACCATGCGGGCTTTTGGTCGTCCCCAAGATATGTTCTCGGATACGGGAATTCAACTACAACCCATCTTTGCCCAATGGGTACAAAGTCTCCACACCCTGGCCCCCGGCAACACCGCTCCTAACGCTCTCACTACCGCTAGTTATGCTTTCGGTGGCGACGTGGTAGCAGTGGGTGGCAAAGTGGCCATGATGCCGATTACTCTCGGTACTGCCGATTTCCTCGTGCATCACATCCACGCTTTCACCATCCATGTCACCGTGTTGATTCTCCTCAAAGGGGTTCTCTACGCTCGCGGTTCCCGTCTGATTCCCGATAAAGCGAATCTCGGTTTCCGTTTCCCCTGCGATGGTCCCGGTCGCGGCGGTACCTGCCAAGTTTCCGGTTGGGATCACGTCTTCCTCGGCCTGTTCTGGATGTACAACTCCCTCTCGATTGTAATCTTCCACTTTAGCTGGAAAATGCAGTCCGATGTCTGGGGAACCGTCGCCCCCGATGGTACTGTAACCCACGTTACCCTTGGTAACTTCGCCCAAAGTGCCATCACCATCAACGGTTGGTTACGCGATTTCCTCTGGGCGCAAGCAGCTCAAGTCATTAATTCCTATGGCTCTGCCCTGTCCGCCTACGGAATCATGTTCCTAGCCGGTCACTTCGTCTTCGCGTTTAGCTTGATGTTCCTGTTCAGTGGTCGCGGCTACTGGCAAGAATTAATCGAGTCGATCGTCTGGGCGCACAACAAGTTAAGAGTTGCCCCCGCTATCCAACCTCGCGCCCTGAGCATCATTCAAGGTCGTGCCGTTGGTGTGGCTCACTACCTCTTAGGCGGTATTGTCACCACTTGGGCATTCTTCTTGGCCAGAAGTCTCTCGATTGGCTAAACTTGCCTATAAGGGCTTGCCAGTCCCCCGTAGATTGGCAAGCCTAGGCTCAACAGGCGTCGATTGACCGATACCTCTGTAAGCGTTTCCTATTACAGAAGGTGAATTGAAAAAAGGAAATAACCAGCACTCGTGTAAGAGCCTCAGTTATTTAGAGAGGAGAATTTCCTAAACAGCTATGGCAACTAAATTCCCTAAATTTAGCCAAGATCTAGCCCAAGATCCGACCACCCGTCGGATTTGGTACGGGATCGCCACAGCCCACGATTTTGAAAGTCATGATGGCATGACGGAAGAGAATCTCTACCAAAAGATTTTCGCGTCGCACTTCGGCCACATTGCAATCATTTTCCTGTGGACTTCCGGCACTATATTCCACGTCGCTTGGCAAGGTAACTTCGAGCAGTGGATCAAAGATCCCTTAAATATCCGTCCCATCGCCCATGCGATTTGGGATCCCCAGTTCGGTAAAGGTGCTGTAGATGCCTTCACTCAAGCTGGTGCTTCTAATCCGGTTAACATCGCCTATTCCGGGGTTTACCACTGGTTCTACACCATCGGTATGACCTCCAACCAAGACCTATACCAAGGTGCGGTGTTCCTGCTGATTCTCTCGGCGATTTTCCTCTTTGCTGGCTGGTTACACTTACAACCTAAGTTCCGTCCTAGCCTCGCTTGGTTCAAAAACGCTGAATCTCGCCTGAACCACCACCTCGCCGCTCTGTTCGGTGTTAGCTCTCTGGCTTGGACCGGACACCTGGTTCACGTTGCTATCCCCGAATCCCGCGGTCAGCACGTTGGTTGGGACAACTTCCTCTCCACTCCCCCTCACCCGGCGGGTTTACTACCCTTCTTCACCGGTAACTGGGGTGTGTATGCAGAAAACCCCGATACTGCTAACCACATTTTCGGTACTGCCCAAGGCGCGGGAACTGCGATTCTCACCTTCTTAGGTGGTTTCCATCCCCAAACCGAGTCCCTCTGGTTAACCGATATGGCTCACCACCACTTGGCGATCGCTGTGATCTTCATTGTGGCTGGTCATATGTACCGCACCAACTGGGGCATCGGTCACAGCATCAAGGACATCCTCAATGCACACAGACCCCCCAGTGGTAAGTTAGGAGCCGGTCACAAAAATCTTTATGACACGGTTAACAACTCTCTCCACTTCCAACTCGGTTTGGCTCTCGCTTCTTTAGGCGTGATCACCTCTCTGGTGGCGCAGCATATGTACGCGCTGCCCCCTTATGCCTTTATCGCTAAGGACTACACCACCCAAGCGGCTCTTTATACCCACCACCAATACATCGCTGGTTTCCTAGCGGTGGGTGCTTTCGCTCACGGTGCTATCTTCTTCGTGCGTGACTATGATCCCGAAGCGAACAAAGATAACGTGCTGGCGCGGATGCTGGAGCATAAAGAAGCGATCATCTCTCACCTAAGCTGGGTTTCCCTTTTCTTAGGTTTCCACACCCTCGGCCTCTACGTTCATAACGATGTGGTCGTCGCTTTCGGTACTCCCGAAAAACAAATCTTGATCGAACCTGTGTTTGCTCAATTCGTGCAAGCAGCTTCGGGTAAAACCCTGTACGGCATGAACGTACTGTTGTCTAACCCCGATAGTATCGCTTACACCGCCTATCCCAACTACGGTGATGTTTGGTTACCCGGTTGGCTAGACGCAATCAATAGCGGCACTAACTCCCTATTCTTAACCATCGGTCCTGGCGACTTCCTCGTTCACCATGCGATCGCTCTTGGTTTACACACCACCGTTCTAATCCTGGTTAAAGGTGCTTTAGACGCTCGTGGTTCCAAATTAATGCCCGATAAAAAAGACTTCGGGTATTCCTTCCCTTGCGACGGTCCCGGCCGTGGCGGTACTTGCGACATCTCTGCTTGGGATTCCTTCTACCTAGCCATGTTCTGGATGTTGAACACCCTGGGTTGGTTAACCTTCTACTGGCACTGGAAACACCTCGGTGTCTGGTCGGGTAACGTGGCTCAGTTTAACGAAAACTCCACCTACCTGATGGGCTGGTTCCGCGATTACCTCTGGGCTAACTCGGCTCAGTTAATCAACGGTTACAACCCCTACGGTGTTAATAACCTTTCTGTCTGGGCCTGGATGTTCCTCTTTGGACACCTCGTTTGGGCAACCGGTTTCATGTTCCTGATCTCTTGGCGTGGTTACTGGCAAGAGTTGATCGAAACTATCGTTTGGGCCCACGAACGTACTCCTCTAGCGAACCTCGTTCGTTGGAAAGACAAACCCGTGGCTCTCTCGATCGTTCAGGCTCGTTTGGTTGGTTTAGCTCACTTCACCGTTGGCTATATCTTCACCTACGCCGCCTTCTTGATCGCTTCCACTGCTGGCAAGTTCGGCTAAACCTTAAATTAGGTAACTAAAAAACCCCCCGCCATTTGGTGGGGGGTTTTGTTTATGATTGATCGTAAAAGCACGGCTCATACTAAATCCGTTGAGTAACGCACAGAAAACGGGTTTCTCGGAGAAACCCGTTTTCTACTCATGCAAAAGGCAAAAGGAGAAATAAATAATCAGTTTTTAATAACCAGATTTAGTATTATACGGAGAATAAATAATCAGTCTTTAATAACCAGATTTAGGATTAAAATAAAATTGTTATACTATCATTACTCCCAGGGATGTTACCACAATGTCTAACGAAACCGTTACTTATAGTCTTGAATCTGTCCTCAAGGAAATTAAAGACAGCATCAAGGAAGTTAACCAAAAAATCGATACCTTACAAAGAGATGTCACCCAAAAAATCGATACCTTGCAACAGGATGTTAACCATAAATTTGACAGCCTACAGAAGGAAGTTAACCAAAAAATCGATACCTTACAACAGGATTTTAACCAGAAATTTGATAGCCTACAGAAGGATCTTAACCAGAAATTTGATAGCCTACAGAAGGATTTTAACCAGAAATTTGATAAGATCGACGAACGGTTAACTAAGCTAGAAGTAGGACAAGCAAAACTAACTGAGAAAGTTGATGGAATGGATAGAAGACTAGAAAAGGTGGAAGGAACCCAAAAAAATCAAGTTTGGACGTTAATTATTCTTTTAGGAGGAGCGATCGGAACGGCAGCGTGGCGATCCTTTTTTTCTGGCAATCCTTAGAAATATTAGCATAAGACTAAATTCTAGGCAATAGGTAATCGGTTTTTAATAACCAGATTTAGGATTAAAATAAAATTATTGTACTATCATTACTCCCAGGGATGTTACCACAATGTCTAACGAAACTGTTACTTATAGTCTTGAATCTGTCCTCAAGGAAATTAAAGACAGCATCAAGGAAGTCAACCAAAAAATCGATACCTTTCAACAGGATGTTAACCAGAAATTTGATAGCCTACAGAAGGATTTTAACCAGAAATTTGATAGCCTACAAAAGGATGTTAATCAGAAATTTGATAGCCTCCAGAAGGATTTTAACCAGAAATTTGATAAAATCGATGAACGGCTAACTAAGCTAGAAGTAGGACAAGCAAAACTAACTGAGAAAGTCGATGGGATGGATAGAAGACTAGAAAAGGTGGAAGGAACCCAAAAAAATCAAGTTTGGACGTTGATTATTCTTTTAGGAGGAGCGATCGGAACAGCAGCGTGGCGCTCTTTCTTTTCTGGTAATCCTTAGAAATATTACTATAATTTCTCACTTTAGGGTAGTTATGAGGGGAAATTAGCAGATGTGAAACTCAGGTTAAAAATAAGGGATTCCTAACCCATCCTACCCCTAATTATGCTTTCCTCAACCATCTTTTTAACAATCGCCACAATGCCACTATTATCCCCCCAATTAAAACTAAAGGAAACTTAATCACCCCCAGAAAGAAAGCAACGATTAAGGGATATTTTCGGGTTTCTAATTGCCGAATTTTATCATCGCAATCTTGAACATCCGCTGCTAACCCCAATGCTTGAGATAATTCCCGCGACTGAAGATATGCTTCTTTCGCTTCCGATATACGTTTGAGTTTATAGTAGGTAAGTCCCAGATTAAACCAAGCATTCGCTTCACCCCCCCGATCGCCGATTTCCCGTTTGATTGCTAAAGACTGTTGATGAAACTCGATCGCTTTTTGGTATTCTCCTAGGGAATAGTAAACATTGCCTAAATTATTGTAGGATTTCGCTTCACCCTCCCGATCACCGATTTCCCGTGTGATTGCTAAGGACTGTTGATGAAACTCGATCGCTTTTTGGTATTCTCCTAGGTAATTGTAAACATTGCCTAAATTATTGTAGGATTTCGCTTCACCCCCCCGATCACCGATTTCCCGAAGGATTGCTAAGGACTGTTGATAAAACTCGATCGCTTTTTGGTATTCTCCTAGGGAATAGTAAACAGTGCCTAAATTATTGTAGGATGCCGCTTCACCCCCCCGATCACCGATTTCCCGTGTGATTGCTAAGGACTGTTGATGAAACTCGATCGCTTTTTGGTATTCTCCTAGGGAATAGTAAACATTGCCTAAACCCATGTAGGAATACGCTTCACCCCCCCGATCACCGATTTCCCGTTTGATTGCTAAGGACTGTTGATAAAACTCGATCGCTTTTTGGTATTCTCCTAGGGAATAGTAAACATTGCCTAAATTATTGTAGGATTTCGCTTCAACCTCCCGATCACCGATTTCCCGTGTGATTGCTAAGGACTGTTGATGAAACTCGATCGCTTTTTGGTATTCTCCTAGGGAATAGTAAACATTGCCTAAACCCATGTAGGATTTCGCTTCACCCCCCCGATCACCGATTTCCCGAAGGATTGCTAAGGACTGTTGATAAAACTCGATCGCTTTTTGGTATTCTCCTAGGGAATTGTAAACATTGCCTAAACCTATGTAGGATTTCGCTTCACCCTCCCGATCACCGATTTCCCGATCGATTGCTAAGGACTGTTGATGAAACTCGATCGCTTTTTGGTATTCTCCTAGGGAATAGTAAACATTGCCTAAACCCATGTAGGATTTCGCTTCACCCCCCCGATCACCGATTTCCCGAAGGATTGCTAAGGACTGTTGATAAAACTCGATCGCTTTTTGGTATTCTCCTAGGGAATAGTAAACATTGCCTAAATTACCGTAGGATTTCGCTTCACCCTCCCGATCACCGATTTCCCGATCGATTGCTAAGGACTGTTGATGAAACTCGATCGCTTTTTGGTATTTTCCTAGGGAATAGTAAACATTGCCTAAATTATTGTAGGATGCCGCTTCACCCCACCGATCACCGATTTCCCGTTTGATTGCTAAGGACTGTTGATGAAACTCGATCGCTTTTTGGTATTCTCCTAGGGAATCGTAAACATTGCCTAAATTATTGTAGGATGCGGCATAATTCCAGTTGGTTTGCTCCTCCTGTTGTTGGTAAACAGTGACTAATTCAAGGTAATAATCCGCTAGGGTTTGATAATAACCCCGTCGGGTGAGAAAATCATCGATAGCACGGAGAATATCAAAAGCATTGTCGTACTCGGTTAACTGATAGTGATGATAGAAAATTTCTAGGTAAGGTTGCACATCGTTGAGGATTTCCCAGGAGTCGGGTTGAGCAATAGAAAGATAATAGGCGATCGCTTTTTGGTGTAATTCCCTTTGATCGCCGGCTTTGTATTGTGCATATTCCCAAACTAAAGGCTGAAAACTAAAAATTCGCTGGCGATTTTCCTCTTTTTCTTCTAATAATGATCGTCGTTGCAATTCTCGCAGATCTGCCGTGATCTCGGATAGTTCGATCTCCGGGTAATTATCCATCACCGCTTTAGCTGCTGGAGAATCAAATTCTCGGCGATAAATGCTGGTTTTAGTGAATAATTCCTGCTGTCTTTGGCTAAGTCGCTGAAAACTAGCATCTAAAACTAAAGCAATTCCCACTGTCTCTTGACGATGGCTCCCCACCACCTGCGGATCGCTCAAAAGTTGCGATAAATTTCCTAATCCTAAATCCGCTAACCTTTCTAAACTGGGGTTTTGCGGAAATTCTGCTAAGATTAAATCCGCCACCAATCGCAGGAGTAATGGATGACCATCCACCCGTCGAGAAAAGTTCTCTAGATCCCCTGTTATTTGCGATTCTGCTAACAATTGCGCCCCTTCAGGTGGTTTCAAGCCTTTTAGCTCAATCCAACGGTTAAAACCCATAGGTTTTGGCTTTTCTCTGGTGGTGACTATAATTTTGCTAGTGTCACCTTTTTCTATCCAAGCAGTGAAAAACTGCTGATAAAATTCATTATTCCAAGAACCATCTTCCCCTAATAAACTCTCTAGATTATCGATAATAATTAGGTGGCGATGGCGTTGCAGTTGTCTGATTAAAGCTTCCTGTAAATCTATTTCTTTTTCGGGGACAGGATAACCAAATTCCGTCAGAAGTTGGCGAGCTAAACCACTAAATCCCCCCAGATTTCCCGCTTCCCACCAAAAGCGTTTTGGGAATAAATCTTCATCGTCCCCTAGGGAAGGATCGAGGGGAATTTCCTCCTCAAAAATTTTACTGGCTAGGGTAGATTTGCCAATTCCTCCAACTCCTTTGATGCCAATCATCGCAACATTTTGATCATTAAACCACTGCTTAATTTGGGTGATTTCCTCCTTCCTTCCCTGCCAATAGGCGAGACGTTTTCGAGCATTTCCTCCCTTGAAAATACTCCTTTGACTACTGCGATTATTTTCTATTGCGTCTGCTTTTGCGGGCAGATCCGCCAGTCATTCAGGAGGGATTCCTAGATTTAAATTCCCCTTAACTTCTTGAATGTTCAATTGTTGTTTAATATCTTTGTTAATTTGCGTACCGATTTGAGTTTTCGTTTCTGTTTGATTCTGATTAATTGTCATAATTTGTTGTGCTAGGGTTTGGATTTCTTGGGCAAAATTGGGGTCTTTGAGCATTTCTACCTGTAAAAAAGGAACCACTTGCTGTTCAATCATCGCCTCGGATTTAGTTTGTTCGGCTGCCGCTAAAACCTTGACTGCGGCTGGTTCCTTTTGTAACTTTTGCTTAATTTTTTGCCACAATTCTACACCTTTATCCATTGCTCCTTCCGTTAATTTACCGATAACAGCTTCAAAGGCGATTTTAGCGATTTCGGCGGCGGCTAATTCGGCTAACATAATTATCAATTGCGAGAATTTTTCGCCATTCTAGCACAACTATTTGGGGATGAAAGCAGCAAACTCAATCACTGATGTTATCGGGAATTACCGTTCCTTTGATCCCCCCTTAATCCCCCCTTGATAAGGGGGGTGTCGATCCCCCTTTAATTCTAGAGCCAAAAAAGACAGGCAGGGAGCCTGTCTAGAAAACCAAACAAATTTATCTATCAGTTGGCCAAAAATAGGGAGTTTTTTGCGTCAAATTTCCAAGCAATACCATCGGGATCTCTGATGCGACTCCAATCGGCAAATTCTGTTTCGGATTTATTTTTCTTGTTTCTACCCAAAACGGCCGGGGTAACTCCTAAACGTTTAGCCAAATCCGCCAAACTCATCGATGAGATGGTTTCAGATACAGAGGTTAGTGATTCTTCCCTAACTTCTGATTCTGATTGGGATAAAGAACTGGCAGAACTGTTTAAACTAGGATTAATTATCTCCTCCGGTTCTTGAATTACCGTTTCTTGAACAGAGATTGCTGCAGTATTTTCTTCCTCTTTTTCCTCAAATAATTTACCTAAATTAGTCAGAGATTGGGAGGAGGAAATAACAGGAACCTCCGAGACAGAATTTTCGCTTTTTTCGGCGACAATCAGAGAGGATTTAGCCTCCTGGGATTGCTCTAAATTGGTCAGGGGAGATCTCGAGGCAGTAATCGCAGGAATTTGTTTTTCCTCTATTTCTTCTAAAGAGGGGTCACTCTCATCAAAAATACTACCCAAGGTACTGGCGGTGATAAAGTAATAGGCCATACCTTTATCGCCTACAGCTTTTTTTTGCGCTCCAAATTCCTCAGCTTTTCTGTCTAAAAATTGTCTGGCTAATTTGGCCGTGAGATTGGCTTTTGCCGATAGGTCAATCGGGGTGAGACAACCTTGATTGTCCTGTAAAAGTTGATTGAAATAGGGGTTAATCACCGTCGATAATTTTGACCAGCGATAGTCTTGCCACACCTTGACTGCCAGAGTTAAGAGGAAGACAAGTAGGATCAATGGCCAAGCGGTAAAAAGAAGGATGATTAACACCGCTAGGGGAATGATGAGGACGAGAAACCCCGTCGTCTGACGATCGATAATTTTTCCAGTCATAATTTCATAAGCTGCCACAATTAAAATTCTTAATGGCTAGTTTGACTATCTCCTGCCATAAGTGTATATGACCAGTTTAGGCTTTATTGGTCACGCCGGTTAGTTCTAGTCGTTCAAACATGGCAAATCGTGCTTTCAGGGCCAGAGAATCATCAAGTTTTGTTAAAAAAATCGGTTTTTGATACTTTTGTTCTAAAGCTTTTTGGATTAACCAATCGGCTAAAAAGGGATTTTTGGGTAGTAGGGGACCGTGAGCATAGGTAGCGATCGCATTGTGGTAAAATGCTCCTTCATAACCGTCCTCTCCGTTATTTCCGTAACCGGTAATCACCTTTCCTAGGGGAGAAACGGTCTGTAAATAGGTACGACCCCCGTGATTTTCAAAGCCAATTACTAGCGGTTTTTCCCCGGTCATAGCTTTAATTTCCTCGGCTAAGGGAGAGGCCGTAATTTCAAAAACCACGTTACCGATACAGCGTTTTGCATTGGGTCCAGGATGTTTACTTACTAGGTCTAATAATCCTAATCCTTCGATTCTTTGACCGAAAGCTGGTTCGTAATAATGGCCTAATAATTGTGGGGAACCACAGGTAAAAACCCCCGGTATTCCTGCCGATAATTGTTCTTTCATTGCCGCTGCTTTTCTACCCTGTAAATCCCGCATAACGATCTCCTGTTGCCGATCCTGCGCTCCACCCCCAACAATTATATCTACTTGATAAAATGTCTCGGCTTCTGTTTGAGCATCTAGGGGAATAATTGTCACAGAAATATCACGCCATTGACATCTTCTTTGGATAGTAATAACATTACCTCGATCGCCATAGGTACTCATTAAGGTCGGATATAACCAGCCGATTTTTAGTTCTAGTTCTTGCATAATTTTTTAGGGGATTAGGGAATTAGGGAATAGGGGATAGGAGACAGGCTGCACCGCAAGTTTGTATAAATCAAAAATTATTACAAATATATGAACAACTGCGTGTAAGCATCTCACAAAAAAAGCTAATATACTCTTGCGCTTCTCTACCCCTTTTATTTCTACAAAATCTTTCTACCTGTGAGAATCTCTCGTACTTCTAACATAGCAGAATAGGTGGGTAAAATATGTAAAGTTTCCTCATTTTTGGTGTTATTAAGGGCAATTTGGAGCGCTTTTTTTAGATCAGATTCAACAATTAAATTAACGGGATAAGCGAGACTATCCTGACTATATTGTAAGCGCAAAGCCATGTCATAAAGTCGATCGCCCGTTACTACTAAAGTTGTTCCCAAACGGGTTAATTTTTCTGTATCCACATCCCAAATCCAAGAAACATCCGTACCGTCGGGGATGCGATCATTGAGAACTAAGAGAGTAGTCGAAGACCTTTCTTTCTGTAAAATATCAGCCACTGCGCGAATTGTTTCATTCATACCCACGGGATTTTTAGACAGTAAAATCCTAACTTTTTTACCCTCAATTTCTAATTCTTCCGCTCGACCAAAAGCTGCTTTAAAACCCTGAACTGTCTCAAAAATTTCTCGATCTTTAATCCCTAATTCTTGGGCTACTAAACCCGCCGCTAAAGTATTATATTTATTATAAACACCGATTAAAATCTGCGGCCAATCGTGACTATGGAAAGCAGGACTACTCTTTTTAAAGCCGCAGCTAGGACAACTAAAATCCCCTAAATGGGAGAGATAAACTCCGCGATAATCCAAAGAAGCACCACATTTAGGACAGTAAATAGAATCGACAGCGTGGGGAATTTCTTCTAAATATAATTCTGGCTCACTTAAGCCAAAATATACAACTCTTTGGGGCAGTTGTTGACCCAAATGGGAAAGAGTCGGATCATCAGCATTGAGAATCACTAAAGTATTGGTGGGTAGGGGAGATATGGCTCCTTGCCAACGACGACTAATCGTATCCACTTCCCCATAGCGATCGAGTTGATCGCGAAACAAATTAAGAGCTAAAATAGCGCGAGGACGACAATCTTTTAAAACCAAAGGGAGAATATTTTCATCCACTTCTAAAATGGCATAATCAGCCTTTAAAGTGCCGAATAAATTAGCATCGGCTAATAAAGCAGTGATTAAACCATTAATTAAATTCGCCCCAGTGGTATTATGGGTGACTTTTGCCCCTTGACGCTCTAGAATAGTTCTTAGCAGTAGGGAAGTGGTAGTTTTTCCATTCGTGCCAACCACCAAGATTACCCCCCGTCGGACTTGCCCACAAAGTAGCGGCAACAAACGGGGATGGAGACGACGGGCAATTTCCCCCGGCAAGACGCTGGCAGCCCCTAAACGGAGTCCTTTAACCACAGCAGTAACGGTTTTAGCCACCGCTACGGCTATCCCTAAACGGATGCGATCAAACAATTGCATGAACTGAGATTCTTATAGCTGTTTCGTGATTTTACCGCTAAAAGAAGACCGGTAAACGGGGTAAGTTCCCATTGATTCTTTCCTACCGACAAAAAAGACAGCCTATAATATAGGTAAGTTTGGGGCCGATTCTACCGCACACGACATTTTAGGGCTAGAGCTTATGGGTTTATTGACAAGATTGGGGATTTCACTGGGATTACTCGCCCTAGGCGGTACTGTGGGTGTGCTAGGAAATCAGTATTTAAGCAGAAAAGCACCCCTAGAGGTAAATAAATCGCCGGCAATTCTCCCCGCTTCCCTCTCTCTCCCTGTTATTCCCCAAACCGACGGTAATGTTAATTTTATCGCCCAGGCCGTGCAGAAAGTCGGGCCAGCGGTGGTGCGGATTGACTCGGCCCGGGAAGTGGCCGACCAAATTCCCGAAGAATTTAAACAGCCCTTTTTTCGGCGCTTTTTTGGTAATGAAGTGCCAATTCCCAAAGAGCATTTAGAACGGGGAACCGGTTCTGGGTTTATTATTAGTACAGATGGACTACTTTTAACTAATGCCCATGTGGTGGAAGGGACAACCCAAGTAAAAGTGACTTTGAAAAACGGTCAAATCTATCAGGGTAAAGTTCTGGGGGTTGACAATATGACCGATGTGGCCTTGGTGAAAATTGAGGCGGAAAATTTACCGACGGTGACTTTTGGCAAGGCCGAAACTTTAATCCCCGGGGAGTGGGCGATCGCAATTGGCAATCCCCTAGGCCTGGATAATACGGTGACAGTGGGCATTATTAGCGCCCTAGGACGCACTAGCAGCGAAGTGGGGGTTCCCGATAAACGGGTTCGTTTTATCCAAACCGATGCCGCTATTAACCCCGGCAATTCCGGCGGCCCGTTGCTAAACGCCAAGGGGGAAGTTATCGGTATTAATACGGCAATTCGGGCCGATGCTCAGGGTTTAGGGTTTGCTATTCCCATCGAAACCGCCCAAAAAGTGGCGGGACAGCTATCTAGTAAGGGTAAAGCGGAACATCCCTACATCGGTATCCACATGGTGACGCTAACCCCAGAATTACGGCAGCAATTGAACGAAACTAAAGAATTAAACTTTAATATTGACCAAAATGAAGGGGTAATCGTCCTGCGAGTGGTGGAAAATTCCCCCGCTCAAAAAGCCGGAATGCAACCGGGTGATATCATCGAAACTGTGGCAGGAAATCCCGTTAAAACCGCTTCGGATGTGCAGCAAGGTGTGGAAACCAGTGCGATCGGTGGTAGTCTGGAAATCGAGATTAACCGCAGGGGTAAACAACAAACTCTCACCGTTCAACCGGGGGTTTTTCCCAGCAAAACTAGCGAGTAAAGCAAATACCAGACCATCCTGGCAACTGGGGCAAAAAGTATTAAGTGTACGGTAAAAGGTGGACAGACTTGCGAGCAAGATGTGAGTCAGCATCGTTTCAGTATATAACCATGAGCAGGATGGAAAGGTTGACAAAGCTTTGTCCTAGTGAAACGTCAAGGCAAACGGGAGGGAAAGAACTTTGAGGAGAAGACTTATTTCATCAGTAGTGAAAGATTGTCTGCGGAAGCCTTTTTGAAGCCAATTCAGGGGCATTGGAGTATTGAAAATCAGTTAAACTGGGTGAAAGATGTCACCTTGAAGGAGGATAAACCGCCTCGGTGGGGGTCATTCTCCCGTTAACTGGGCGATTTTATTTAGTTAGTTGATTTCCTTAGTTCGCCGTGGAAGGTTTCGGACGGTTCCCTAAGCTCGGCGTTTATGGGCTAATCAAATTGAGACAATTTTTGCCACTTTTACCAAAGACAAAACGATTACAGGAGCAAATCAAATCATGAAAGCATCAGAAACCAGTCTTCGTAATTTACTTGAAGGTACTAAACAATTTCAAATCCCTCTATTTCAAAGACCTTATTCTTGGGACAAGCAAAAATGGCAGACTTTATGGGAAGATCTAATGAGTCTCTATGATAAGGAGCAAGAACCTCATTTTCTTGGTTCTATTGTCACCCAGTCAATTCCTGGAACAGCCGAAGGTATATCTCCGTATGTCGTAATAGATGGACAACAACGTCTTACTACTCTTGCCATCATCATAGCGGCTTTGCGAAATTATTTACAAGAGAAAAACCATACAGAGTTGGCGGAAGAATTATATGAATACTATCTGATAAATAAGTTTAAAAAAGATGATGATTTTTATAAAATCTTGCCAACTCAAGGTGATCGTGAAGCTTACAAAAGTATCATCAAAAACCAAAATAGCAGAGAATTTGATAACAAAAAAATATATAAGGCATATCAATACTTTAAGGAACGTCTTAAAAAGAAGAATTTTGCAGAGGGAGAACATAAACTCTTCAAAAATATTCTTTTAGAGCGTTTAATTTTAGTCAATATTACTTCTGATAGCGAAGAAAATCCTTATCTTATTTTTGAAAGTCTCAATACAAAAGGACAAGAACTTACCCAAGCAGATTTAGTCCGCAACTATGTTTTTATGAAGTTACCTAGTGAACAACGAGAAGATATATACAAACAAAAGTGGCAACCTCTTGAAGCATCTTTTAAAAGACTAGCTACCACAGAGCCAATAAAAAAAGAGGAAGACTATGCTAAATCATTGACTGACTCTTTTTGGTGCTATCTTCGCAAAGACGGTGAATCAATTAGTCAAAAAGAAGTTTATAAAGAAATTAAAAAACGCCTAGACAAAAATGCGGAAAACAATAGTTTTAACATTAAAGATAAACTAGATGAGTTGATTAACTTTGCTGAATATTATCAGTGTCTTGTTTTTCCCCAAGAAAGTGAAAACAAAGACGAACTAAAAGATCGGTTTATTCGATTAAATCGCCTAGATTTTGGTACTTGTCATATTTTTCTTCTCAATATCTATAAAGATTTTCAAGACAAGCATTTATCTATTCAGGATTTCCTTCAAATTGTTGATTGTTTAGAATCATACTTTGTTCGACGATCCTTTGTTAATAAATCTACAAGAATTTTAGGGAAAATTTTTGAAAATTTATATAAAGACATAAAAAAAGAAACTAACTCTAATAATAAACTGTTTAATCTCAAAAAAGTTCTGAGAGATTATCAAGGAGAAAAGTCATGGCCATCAGACGATGAATTTCGTGAAGGACTAATCAAAAAAGACATCTATAGTAAAAATGCCAAAACAAATGATAGAGTTAAGCTTATTCTGGAAACCATAGAACGCCGCATGACCAAAGAGATGGTTGATACTAAGAACCTGACAATAGAGCATATAATGCCCCAGAAATTAACAGCGCACTGGCAAGATATGCTTGGTGATAATCACGAACAAATACATAAAACTTGGCTACATACTTTAGGTAATCTGACTTTGACGGCCGACAATTCAGGCTTATCTAATAAACAGTTTTTAGATAAAGTTAGTTTGTTGAAAGACAGTAATGTTTCTTTGAACAAATACTTTTATGACAAAAATGTCTGGAATAAGGAAGAAATTGAAAAGCGAGCTAATTATCTAGCTGATCTGGCTATTGAAATTTGGTCAAGATAAAATAACTAAAGATGTGCGAAACGTTTAGGCATCAAATAAGGCTGAAATGCCTGAAATAATTGCCTAGTCAGGTCTTCAGTGAACAAACGGCAGCCAATGGAAGCCTAGAATCATCCGTAGTTAACTTGACCTTGAGTCAACTACAATGATATGTAGACAGCCAATGAATGTCAGGCTGTATCCTTAACAAGGGAACAGTCAAACGAGGAGCCGTATGAGGTAAAAGTCTCATGTACGGTTCTGGATGGGAGGGGATGGAGGCGACTCTATTCTCGACCCCTAATAAAATAGCAGCGGAGCGATCGAAATTGAGGCAGCGGTTACAATTAAAACTATCAATTGGGCGCGAGGCTGCCCTCCTAATCGGTTTGCTGGGATTAACGGCCTGTCAACCGCCGGATCCGCCGAAAATTTCGCCGACAGAATCGCCTAAAATCGAGGAAACTGGCCGCTTAATTCTCAATAATGCCACCTTAGAACAGGCTAACCCCTCCGGACAACCCCTCTGGAAAATTCAAGTCAAAAAAGCTACCTACACCCAAGACCAAAAAATCGCCCGTCTGGAAAATATCAAGGGTAATATCTATCAAGATGGGAAAGTAGTTTTACAGGTTAGTGCTGACCGCGGTGAAGTCTATAAGGAAGGCCAGGAAATTCTCCTCAAAGATAATATTGTGGCTGTGGACCCCCGCAATAAGGCCATTATTAACGCGCCGGAATTGCGTTGGCTACCCAAGGAAGGTGTTTTAATCTCCCCCAAAGGGATCAAAGGTAGTCATCTACAACTAGAAGCTAAGGCCCGCCAAGGACGCTACGACACGCGCCAAGAAAAACTAGAATTACAAGGTCAAGTGGTGGCTACCGCCAAGGAATCTCGTGTTGTCCTGCAAACCGAGCGCCTGTACTGGGAAATTCCGCAACAGGTCATTAGTACCGATCAAAAAGTCGCTTTTGATCGCTATATTAGTAAAACTATTATCGATCGCCTTACTGCTATCGGCGGTCGTTGGGAAAGAAAAAATAATCAGGTTATCCTGCAAGAAAACCTCGAATATCGCTCTTTAGAACCACCTTTACAGATTTCTGGTTCTCAGGCAATTTGGAACTATCAAAATCGTACCCTAACGTCTGATCGCCCCACGGAAATTTTTCAATATCAAGATCAAATCACTATTACTGGTAATCGTGTGGTGGTGGAATTAGGCAATCGCATCGCTTATCTCAAGGATGGGGTTAAGGGGATTAATCAGAAAACTGGGGCGCAATTGTATAGTCAGATTTTAACTTGGAAAATGTCGGAAAAAATTGTCGAGGCCGAGGGGAATATTATCTATGAACAACAGGAACCAAAATTTAATCTCACCGGCGATAAAGCGATCGGCACTTTAGAAGATAATAACATTGTTGTTACCAGTAGTTCCCCCGATCGAGTTGTCACCGAGATTTATCCCCGTTAACAGGGAAAATTGGCCAAAAAAAACTCTCCCCAGAAAAGGGAGAGAGGGGGGGTAAATATTTAAAAGCTTACCATTTGAGCAGATTAAACTGTTCCATATCGATCGTGTCGCGGTTACGATAGATAGTCAGGATAATCGCTAAACCCACGGCTGCCTCGGCTGCCGCTACGGTAATCACGAAAATAGTAAAAATTTGGCCTCGGATATTAGCGGGGTCAAGATAGTTGGAAAAACCCATTAAGTTAATGTTAACAGAATTGAGCATCAATTCGATCGACATTAAAACCCGGACGGCATTGCGACTGGTGACTAAACCATAAATTCCGATACAAAATAAAGCCGCCGCTAATAACAAATAATACTCTAACTGAATCTGCATGATACCTCTTTCTTTGGTCTTATTTAGGGGCGGTTAATTCTCTAGGTCGTTCGGGTAATGTTAAAGCTGTGGCCGTAGGTTCTTCAGCTTTTAGGGTGGGGATAAGGTCACGACGAGCTAAAATAATTGCTCCGACCATGGCCATTAATAATAACACGGAAGCTAATTCAAAGGGTAGCAGGAAATCACTAAAGAAATGCTTACCGATTTCTACTAAAGTATTAGTTACTACTGCGGGAGAAGTGCTAGAAATTGACCAAGGTGTGATTAAAACCATGGTCGATAACAGCACAAATAAACCCACACAAACTAAAGCAGTAGATGCCTGACGGATCCAACGTTTAGGAATATCAGAAAAGTCCTCTTGCTTGTTAACAAGCATAATAGCAAAGAGAATTAAAACGTTAATCGCACCCACATAAATTAGAATTTGTGCCGCCGCTACAAAATCAGCATTTAGTAAGAGATATAAACCCGAAATGCTGATAAAAACACCACCCAATAAAAAGGCGGAATAAACGATATTAGATAATAGCACCACGCCTAAAGCTGTCCCGATTACTAGGGCGGCTAAAATGCCAAAAGATACTATTTGAACGCCCTCGGCTAAATTCACAGTAGTTTCATCTCCTTTTATGTTTGAGAGTTATTAATTATTAGTTATCAGTTATTACTGTTAAGTTTCCAACTCCTGACGGCTGACGGCTGATAGCTAATTAATCAGTAATTTCTTCTGGACGTTTACCGGCGCGTTGACTACCGGCGGGTAAACCGTGGGGTTCGATGACACCTTTAGGCAGATAACCTAATTCCCTCAGAGGTGTTACCATCGGGTCTTGGGTGACTTTGTAGGGTAAACGGCCTAGGGCGACGTTATCATAGTTTAATTCATGACGATCATAGGTCGCTAGTTCGTATTCTTCGGTCATCGATAGGCAATTAGTCGGACAGTATTCCACACAATTACCGCAGAAAATACAGACCCCAAAATCGATACTGTAGTGTTTGAGTTCTTTCTTTTTAATTTCCTTGTTAAAAGTCCAATCCACTACGGGTAAATTAATCGGACAAACTCGCACACAAACTTCACAAGCGATACATTTATCGAACTCAAAGTGAATTCTACCCCGATAACGTTCCGAGGGAATTAACTTTTCGTAGGGATACTGGACGGTAATCGGACGACGACGCATATGATCGAAGGTAACGGATAAACCTTCGCCGATGTATTTCGCCGCTTGAATGCTACCTTTAGCGTAATCGCTGACTTGTTTGAGGATGTTAAACATGATGGTCAGAGGGATATTAAGTTAACAGGGCAAAAACGGGAATTAACCGCCAAAAGCAAAGGGAAAAGCTAGTTTTAGGGCGGCGGTAAGTAGTAGGTTAACTAAAGATACCGGTAGGAGGAATTTCCAGCCTAAATCGAGTAATTGGTCAATGCGAACCCGGGGTACTGTCCAACGCAAGAGAATAGCGATAAAGATGAGGAAATAGGCCTTTAATACTGTCATCGTAATCCCTAGGGAAGCGGTGATAATTTGTAGCCAGGGATTGGTTTCACTCACTCCCAACCAGCCGGCCACAGCATTGACGGGGATAGGAAATTCCCAACCGCCAAGATAGAGAACCGCGAAAACTAGGGCCGACAGCACGAGGTTAACGTAGGAACCCACATAAAAAAGAGCGAATTTCATCCCTGCGTATTCGGTTTGATAACCGGCGACTAATTCCTCCTCCGCTTCTGGTAAATCGAAGGGCAGACGTTCACACTCAGCTAAAGCGGCAATCCAGAAAATCAGAAAACCCACCGGTTGGCGCCAGATATTCCAGCCTAAAATGCCATAACCGGATTGTTGTTCGACAATATCAATGGTACTGAGACTATTAGACATCATCGCGATCGCTAATACCGATAAAGCCAAGGGAATTTCATAACTAATCGATTGCGCCGCCGCCCGCAGGCCTCCCAGTAAGGAATACTTATTATTTGAGGCATAACCCGCCATTAATAAGCCAATGGGGGCAATACTGGACAAGGAAATCCATAAAAAGATCCCCACGTTTAGGTCAGTAATCAGCAGATTTTGACCGAAGGGGACGATGAGATAGGAGACAAACACCGGCATCACCACCAAAATTGGCCCAAAGAGGAATAACCAAGGGTCAGCCTTAGCGGGGACGACATCTTCTTTAAAGACTAATTTCAGACCGTCGGCGACTGGTTGTAAAACGCCTAAGGGCCCTGCGTATTCGGGCCCGATACGCTGTTGGACGGCGGCGGAAATTTTTCTTTCTAACCAGACGCAGACTAAAACCCCCACTGTGGCGGCTATAATCATCAGGAACATGGGTAAAGGCATCCAAATCGCTTTAGCCAGTCCTCCACTTAATCCCAAGTCTGTTAGGGATTTAATGAAACTTTCTTGTAAATCTATGCCTTGATTCATATTTGGCGATCGCTGTACTGTCAATAGTTCGGCATGGTCTGAAGATTTTTAAGCAAATCTTATAGCCTAGTATACAGTTAGTCGGTCTGAGGGTTATCAGTAAAGTGACAAAGGTTTCAACTCATTAGAAGCCAAGAAAGTCAAGCAATCTTGATTCCACCGCCAAGAATAGGTATTAGTCAATAGTTAGACTCTGAATCTATCAATGTTTTCATCTGTTTCTTAGCGCCGACAACCTCAGCTAGTTATCAATTATTCACAGGAAAAAAATCTAGTTAAGTAGCTGGTTATAATTAAATTAAAAATGGATTTTAGGTTCGATCCCCCCTGCCCCCCTTGATAAGGGGGGTGCCGATAGGCGGGGGGATCCCCCTTGATAAGGGGGGTGCCGATAGGCGGGGGGATCCCCCTTGATAAGGGGGGTGCCGAT
>NZ_JADEXY010000255.1 GCF_015206885.1 Microcystis aeruginosa LEGE 91341
TCCCCACACCCTGCCCCCGGGAAAAGCTTTTTGCCGCAAACCCTATTTAACAGCAAAAAGGCTCCCGCCAACTAGACGGGAGCCGCTGCCATCGAACTAACCGAAATTAGTCGAGGTCAGGCATTGCCAATGCGGGTTCAGTCTCGCGGTCAATTCCTTTCTCGAAACCAGCGGCGGCGGCGCGAGCGCGTCCAGCGTGCCAGAGGTGTCCAATCAGGAAGAAGAAGGCGAGGGTGAAGTGAGAGGTAGCCAACCAAGCGCGAGGAGACACATAGTTAAACGAGTTAACATCAGTGATAACCCCACCCACAGAGTTCAAGGAACCTAAAGGAGCGTGGGTCATGTATTCAGCCGCGCGGCGTACTTGCCAGGGTTGTACGTCATTTCTGATTTTGTCGAGGTCTAAACCGTTAGGACCGCGGAGGGGTTCTAACCAGGGACCGCGGAAATCCCAGAAACGCATGGTTTCACCACCGAAGATGATTTCGCCAGTGGGAGAGCGCATCAGGTATTTACCTAGACCGGTGGGGCCTTGGGCAGAAGCGACGTTAGCACCTAAGCGTTGGTCACGCACCAAGAAGGTGAAAGCTTGCGATTGGGAAGCTTCCATACCAGTCGGACCGTAGAATTCACTGGGATAGGCGGTGTTGTTAAACCAAACGTAAACAGCGGCGATAAAGCCCATCATGGAAAGAGCACCCAAACTGTAGGACAGATAGGCTTCTCCAGACCAGATGAAAGCGCGACGCGCCCAAGCAAAAGGTTTGGTGAGAATGTGCCAGATACCGCCACCGATACAGATTAAGCCAATCCAGATGTGACCGCCGATGATATCTTCCATGTTGTTGACGCTGATAATCCAGCCTTCGCCACCGAAGGGAGCTTTGGTCAAATAACCAAAGATAACTGCGGGGTTGAGGGTAGGATTAGTGATGACGCGGACATCACCGCCACCGGGAGCCCAGGTATCATAGACACCGCCAAAGAACATGGCTTTAAATACCAACAACAGCGCGCCACAACCCAAGAGAATTAGGTGATAACCGATGATGTTGGTCATTTGGTTTTTGTCTTTCCAGTCGTAACCGAAGAAATTAGAGTATTCCTCTAGGGTTTCCGGTCCACGGATAGCGTGGTAGATACCACCAAAACCGAGTACAGCCGAAGAAATTAAGTGCAGAACACCGGCAACGAAGTAGGGGAAGGTATCGACTACTTCACCACCAGGACCGACCCCAAAACCGAGGGTAGCTAGGTGGGGAAGCAGGATTAAACCCTGTTCGTACATCGGTTTTTCGGGGATGAAGTGGGCGGTTTCAAACAGGGTCATTGCCCCGGCCCAGAAAACGATTAAACCAGCGTGGGCGACGTGAGCGCCGAGCAGTTTACCGGAGAGGTTGATAAGACGAGCATTACCAGACCACCAAGCGAAGCCGGTGGAACTTTGGTCACGACCACTAGCGGTAGGGATATTAGAGAGCGTTACCACGCGGGAGAACCTCCTCAGGGAAGATAAAGTTTTCGTGGGGTTGGTCTTGGGGAGCCATCCAAGCTCTCAGACCTTCGTTAAGCAGAATATTTTTAGTGTAGAAGGTTTCAAATTCCGGGTCTTCGGCCGCTCTCAATTCCTGAGAAACGAAGTCATAGGCCCGTAGATTAAGAGCTAATCCCACTACACCCACAGCACTCATCCATAAACCAGTCACGGGGACAAAGAGCATGAAGAAGTGTAACCAACGTTTGTTGGAGAAAGCGATGCCGAAGATTTGCGACCAGAAACGGTTCGCAGTGACCATGGAGTAGGTTTCTTCCGCTTGGGTGGGTTCAAAAGCTCGGAAAGTGTTGGAACCTTCACCGTCTTCAAACAGGGTATTTTCTACCGTCGCTC
>NZ_JADEXY010000256.1 GCF_015206885.1 Microcystis aeruginosa LEGE 91341
GGGTTTTGGGGTTTTAGTTCAATTTCCCCACTTCCCCCCGCAACGGCTCGACTGAGCGTCGCCGAACGTCGCGCACGAAGTGGTCTCCCCAATTCATCATTCATAATTCATAATTCATAATTCCCACTCCCCCCACACCCAACACCCGACACCCCACTTGCCCCTTTCTTATCAGCTTTAGTAATGATTGTCATCGGTTTTTTCAATCGAATAAATAAAAACGCCCCCAAAAAGGAAGCGTTTTTTAACTTATCATGAGGACTTAGCAAAATGTGTGCAGAGTTAGAACGCGGATGTTGGATGGGGATCCAGCATCTGTTTATTTTTAACCATCGATCGCCGGCACTGTCAAGGCCATGGGGATAGCATCACCGGAAGCTAAATCGAGGGGGAAGTTATACGTTCAAGTATATTTACAGCCCCCGCAATTGTCTCCCTTTTTTGGGTTTATTTATTTCAAAAATTATCTCTTTATTTGTATATTTTTAAACTTGTATAAAATTGATTTAAGTTTTGTAAAAATTAGTTGACAAAATCCAATCTAGATGGAACATCACCCTATCCTTAAGGTTGACAAAATGTGGTAAGGTGGACTGAGTAATAAAACTGATCACTAACCTATTATCAGTGACCACTGCCAAATTCACCAGAGAAGGCTAAATATAACTATGTCCAAACGGTTTAAATTCGACTCCTCCGAGATGATTTATCTCACCGATAAACTGATGAATGTGGCCAGCAATCGTTACTCGATCGTCGTGCAAGTCGCTAGACGGGCCAAGCGGGTCCGCTACGATACCGTAGAAAATATCGACGACCCGATGATTAAACCCGTCCAACGGGCCCTGATGGAAATGACCGACGAATTAACCGAACCGGAATTATTACGCGATTAATCCCCTAAAATTGCTGGGGAGCAACCCCTAAACTTCATCGGGGTTGATACCCAGCGCTCTTAGTCTTTCCGCTAGTCGTTGGGCTTTTTGTTCCGCTTCCTGTTTGGCTAAACCTGCTTGAGCGGCGATCGCTTCTGCTTCCTGTTTGGCTAAACGTTCTTGAGTGGCGATCAAACGTTCTTGCTGGGCGATCGCTTCCGCATTCATTGCCCTTTCCTCTGCGGTTAAATAGCGATTTCCCGATTGATCATACCAATAAAGCCATTCTCGCACCCAAGCGATATGTTCTCCCTGCTCATATCCCAAGGCTAACCCGATTTCTGGCAACCATACCCGATTATTTTCAGACTCTAAAAGCTCGTATTTCCCCGCTATCAGCTTATAAACCTCTAATCTCTCTCTATTTTTAAACCTTCCCCTTCTACCGCTCAAGGGATTATAAATTGCATAGTAGAGAACGCCTAAGGTTTGATAATCCGCTAACTTTCCCTCATATTCCCCATTATATTTCTCAGAAATCACTTCCAAGGCCAATATCGGCATAATATAAGCTTCTTCCCAGAGAACATAGCTTAATCTTCCCCTTTCTCCGGTATCGTGTTTGACTCCAATGGCTAAAAATCCATCGGGTACGATCGCTGGTTCGTCGGGATTGTAATAAATCCCCATATCGACACCAAAATACCAATCATCCCGCTCCATCCAAATAAATGCTAATAAACTGAGTAATAGATTGGGAATATCGTTCTGTAACTGGTTATCCACGGGCGTTTCGTCAGAACAGGGCAATTCTTCGGCACTGGGAAGAAGGCGATTTTTATTGTAGGAAAGGTTAACCATAGCGATTGTTTTGACTAGGGAAGTGGTTCTTCTGGTTTCTGTGTGGAAACGAGGTCTATACTGATAGTTTATTTAACAAAATAGTTCTAAAAGTCTTTCCCAGTAAACATTTCACGATTTCATAAGCAAAAATTATCACACAAAGTCGAG
>NZ_JADEXY010000015.1 GCF_015206885.1 Microcystis aeruginosa LEGE 91341
GGAAATGGGGAAGTGGGGGAGTGGCAAGAATAAATAAAAGCAATCTACTGACGACCGACTCCTGACGACCGACTCCTGATAACTGATAACTGATAACTGATAACTGATATTAGGTTCCGGAAGTCCAGGAGTTGATATATTCTAATTGGGCTTCGGTGAGAGTATCGATTTCAATCCCCATAGCTTGCAGTTTCAAGCGGGCGATTTCCTGGTCTAATTCGTAGGGAATTGAGTAGATACCGGGGGCTAATTTACCTTGATTTTTAACCAAGTATTCTACACCGATCGCTTGGTTAGCGAAACTCATATCCATAACGGCGCTAGGATGACCTTCGGCGGCTGCCAGGTTAACTAGGCGACCTTCACCGATAACAACGACGGATTTACCGCTTTTTAGTCTATATTGTTGGGTAAAGTTGCGAACTTCCTTGACATTATCGGCTTTTGCGCCTAAAGCTTGCAGGTCGATTTCAATATCAAAGTGACCGGAGTTGGAAACAATCGCCCCATCTTTCATCACGTCAAAATGTTCGGCCCGGATAACGTGCTTGTTACCGGTAACGGTGATGAAGATATCGCCTTCTTTAGCGGCTTCATCCATGGGCATAACCCGGAAACCGTCCATCGCCGCTTCAATGGCACGCACGGCGTTAATTTCGGTGACAATTACATTAGAGCCTAAACCTTTGGCCCGCATAGCCACACCTTTACCACACCAACCATAACCAGCCACAACCACGGTTTTACCGGCGAGGAGGATATTGGTGGCGCGAATGATACCATCAAGGGTAGATTGACCTGTACCGTAGCGATTATCAAAGAAATGCTTGGTTTCTGCGTCGTTAACGTTCATTGCGGGGAAGGATAACACCCCGGCTTTGAGCATGGCTTGCAAACGGACGATACCGGTGGTAGTTTCTTCGGTAGTACCGATAATGTCGGGTAATTGGTGACTTCTTTCTTTAACTAGAGTAGCCACCACGTCACAACCATCATCGATGATAATCTGGGGTTTATGATCGAGGGCGATTTGAACGTGACGGTGATAGGTGTCGTTATCTTCCCCTTTGATTGCATAAACGGGGATACCGTAATCAGCGACTAAACAAGCGGCCACATCATCTTGGGTGGAAAGGGGATTACTGGCAATTAGTAACGCATCAGCGCCACCAGCTTTTAGTGCGATTGCCAAATTGGCGGTTTCGGTGGTAACGTGACAGCAAGCGACTAAACGCAGTCCGGCAAAGGGTTTTTCGATGGCGTAACGTTCGGCTAATTGACGCAAAACTGGCATTTCCCGACCGGCCCATTCGATGCGCTGTTTGCCGATGGGGGCTAAACTAATATCTTTGATGTCGTATTTCTGTTGAACTGGTGTTGCTACCATAAGGGGTTTTCCTTAAATACAAGCCTCGGCTATTGGTTAATTTAACTTAACATTGTCTGGGGATTTTGGCTAATGTCAAGCTTTCCACCGGTTTTTTATATAGGAAAAAGTTATCAATCAGATTTTCACTGGGTTACGCATTTTTTAATAACCATGTTCAGCCAGAAATTCTAAGCTAATCTCGGTGGGAGGGTGATGAGAGCGCATTCCTAGCAATTTTTCCACATATTTGCCTAAAATATCCCCTTCTAGATTCACCCAATCGCCTAATTTTAAATGGGAAAGATTGGTTTCAGCGTAGGTGTGGGGGATGACAGCCACTTTAAACCAGCTGCCGGAGGCATCACAATCGGCCACGGTTAAACTGATGCCATTAACAGCTATACTGCCCTTACCGACGATATAACGAGCTATGTAGTTATTCCACTGCTCTTCTAGGGAACTAGGGGCAGCAAAGGTCATTTCCCACGAATTAGCCACGATTATCGATTCGACTAAACAGCCAATACCGTCCACATGACCGGTAACAAAATGACCGCCGATTTTACTACCCACCCGCAAAGAGGTTTCTAGGTTAACGTTGGTTTCTGTTTTCATCCTTCGTCCCAAAGTAGTGCGCTGTAGGGTTTCCGGGGAAGCGGTGGCCAGAAAACCCTCTGAGAGAATTTCCTCGACTGTCAAACAAACCCCATCCACAGCCACACTATCACCAATCATTAAATCTTGGAGAATTGTATCAGAGGATACAGACAAATGGAGTCTATCGGTATCCACGACCCGAATTGTTCCCAAGGCTTGAATTAATCCTGTAAACATCGGCTTTTTTCTCGACTATAAATCCTTATGCGTGAAAGATTGGGCATTTTCCCCAGAATAATCGGCGACAATATGACCATCTCCGGCTAATTGATATTTGTAGGTCACTAATCCCTCTAATCCCACTGGACCACGGGGGGGCATTTTTTGGGTACTGATACCCACTTCGGCCCCAAAACCGTAACGGAAACCATCGGCAAATCGGGTGGAACAATTATGAAAAACTCCGGCGGCATCGACTCGATCGCTAAAGGTTTTGGCCGTGTTAAAATTTTCGCTGACAATGGCTTCCGTGTGTCGAGAACCGTAATAATTAATATGTTCGATTGCCGATTCTAAACTATCGACAATTTTAATTGACAGAATTAAATCACTATATTCGGTTTGCCAGTCTTCTTCTGTGGCCAATGCTACGTTAATAATCTGACGAGTTGCTTCATCTCCCAATAATTTAACCTTTTTTTCCTCTAATGCCTGGGCCAATGCGGGTAAAAATTCTCTAGCGATGTCTTGATGAACTAATAAAGTTTCAATGGTATTACAAGCGGCAGGATATTGGGTTTTACCATCAACAGTAATTCTAATTGCTTTGCTTAAATCGGCTTCTTTGTCGATGTAGAGATGACAGATACCATCGGCATGGCCGAGGACAGGAATGCGGGTATTATTTTGGATATAACGCACAAATTCGTTAGAACCTCTAGGAATTATTAAATCGATGTATTGATCAAGTTTTAAGAGTTCCTGAATTTCTTCTCTTGTTGTTAACAATTGCACCGCCGCCGAATTAACTTTAGTTTGACTCAATGCTTGATGAATAATTGTTACTAAAGCTTGACAAGAACGGAGTGCCTCTTTCCCCCCTTTTAAAATAACGCCATTACCGGATTTAATCGCTAAACTGGTAATTTGAATTAAAGCATCGGGACGAGCTTCAAAAATAACCCCTAAAACCCCTAAAGGACAGGTTATTCTCCGCAGAATTAAACCTTGATCTAATTCCCGATTAATTTGTATAGTAGCTAAAGGATCTGCTAATTTAGCCAGATCTCGCACCCCAGCAATGGCAGCTTTTAATTTGCCAGGACTTAACTCTAATCGCGCACATAAAGCCGGAGATAATTCCATCGCCTTGGCAGTTTGAACATCGGCGATATTCGCTTCTAGTATTTTATCAGCATTGGCAGTTAAAGCCTCAGCAATAGCCTCTAAAGCTTCATTCCTTTCTTCGTTAGTCAGGATAGCCAGTTGACGACTCGCTTGACGGGTTTCTCTGGCGATTTCGGGGAGGGATAGAGAAGTTGTAACCATAGAAAATTAAACGTAATAACCGCTATATTGTTTATTTTATCTTATTTTTGAGAAAGTTTCAGGGTTATTAGACCTCATTGTAAAAATCAAAAATTGTTGTTAGGGTTAGGCTTCGGCCGTGAGCTCAGCCGAACGGAGTCAGTAGTCAGGAGAATTAAGAATCAATAATAATCAATTAAATGGTCTATTTACAGATTTTAGGCAATTTAATCCTTATTTTTGCCAGTTTTGAAACCTAAAAAATTAATTAGGCAAGAGGTTTATTGAAGGTTATCAACTCTTGTCATGATCATCATAAATATAGTTAACTAGAAAAAATAGCCGAAATTAGTTATTTTTCTATCCTAGACCTGTAGAGACATTATAGTTAACATCCCTACAGCATCTAGACTATCTAGACCAGATTGGCAATCAGACAGTTAGATACTTCTTGACGCGCCCAATTATCGGCGGCTAAAATATCATCTAGGCTAGGGGTAGAACTGTTATGAATTGTAAAGCGATCGCAAACTTTTTCAATCACCCGTGGAATATCTAAGAAGCTAATCTTTTCTTCTAAAAATAATGCTACTGCCTGTTCATTGGCCGCATTTAATACTGCTGGCATTGCCCCACCCGCACGACCGGCCGCATAAGCTAATCCCATACAGGGGTATTTTTGATGATCGGGTTCTTTGAAGGTTAAACTGCCGGCTTTAACTAAATTTAAAGGTTCCCAATCGGTATAAATTCTTTCAGGCCAAGACAAGGCATATAACAGGGGTAAACGCATATCAGGCCAGCCTAATTGGGCTAAAACTGAGGTATCCTGTAACTCAATTAAAGAGTGAATAATACTTTGGGGATGAATAACAATATCGATCGCATTATAATCGACACCAAATAGATAATGAGCTTCGATAACTTCTAAACCTTTATTCATCAAAGTAGCCGAATCGATGGTGATTTTTCTGCCCATCGACCAGTTAGGATGTTTCAGGGCATCAACTACGGTTACTCGTGACAATTTTTCCACCGGTAAATCCCGAAAAGCACCCCCAGAAGCGGTGAGAATAATCTTTTTTAATCCCCCAGTGGGAACTCCCTGTAAACATTGAAAAATAGCTGAATGTTCCGAGTCAGCAGGTAATAATTTAACTCCGTGTTTTTCCACTAAAGGCAGCACCACCGGACCGCCAGCAATCAGGGTTTCTTTATTAGCGAGAGCGATATCTTTACCGGCAGTAATAGCGGCAATTGTCGGCAGCAATCCCGCACAACCGACAATTCCCGTGACGACACTTTCGGAATCGCCATAACGGGCCACTTCGATTACTCCTTCCTTTCCTGCTAGGATAATCGGGGTATAGTCAAGGTCGGAAATTAGGCTTTTCAGGTCTTCTAGTTGACTTTCGTTATTAATCGCCACGATTTGCGGGCGAAATTGCCGAATTTGCTCCGATAGTAGTTGAATATTATTACCCGTGGCTAATCCCACCACTTGAAACTTATCGGGATGATCGGTGACAATATCGAGAGTTTGAGTACCGATCGAGCCAGTGGAGCCTAAAATCGAGATTTTTTTCATTAGAAACTTAATATAATTTGGGGATTAGCTTTAAATATACGTTCTCTGGGGTCTTTCCGGCACATCAGCGTCAATATTAAATATTTGTTAAAAATATTGATAGTTTGACTTTTTTATGCTATGGCTTAGAAAAAGTCAGCGATAGAGATGGTGAGAGAATCGAATAGAAAGGCCAATGGATTAGGCTGTCTAGCGGGGGGTCTGGTTTGCTGTTAGATTTGGGTTAAGTCGGGGAAAAAATAACCGAACTTAAACATAAGTTCGGCTAGATTTAATTTAACAACTGGATAAAACTAACTTTCTGTCGTGACTGCTGTGGTGGGAGGCAACTTAATATTAGTAGCTAATCCCAGAATTTGCAGCAGACGAATGGTCATCCAAGTCAGATCAACCTCCCACCATTGTAGGCCATGACGGGCAGAATACTGATAGGCATGGTGATTATTGTGCCAACCTTCACCGAAAGTTAAGAGAGCAACCCACCAACAATTTTTAGAATTATCGTGGGATTCATGGCTAACATAACCGAATTTGTGAGTGGCACTGTTGACAAACCAAGTAGAGTGGAAAACTAAGACCAAGCGAACAAAAATTCCCCAAATTACGAACGGCCAACCACCCATAGCATAGAGAATTAAGCCTAAAACAATTTGGATAGGAACAAAATAATTTTGACAGAATTTATAGAAAGGATCGTCGGCGATATCCTGGGTAAAACGAGCAATTTCTTCATCAGCAGGAATTTCGTGCAACATCCAACCCATGTGACTCCACCAGAAACCTTTATTAGAATCGTGGGGATCGGGAGCAGTATCAGAATATTTATGATGAATACGATGTAAACCTATCCATGCGATCGCACCCCCCTGACAAGCGAGGGTTCCGCACAAAACCAGAAAGTATTCTAACCATTTGGGAGTCTTAAAACTCCGATGGGAAACCAAACGATGGAAACCGAGGGTAATTCCTAAACCCCCAGTAATCCAATAAAGAATCAATGTCACTCCCACAGCACCCCAGCTAAAATTGCTAGGCAAGAAGGCTAAAAGAGCCACTAGGTGGATAAAAGCCATGTAGATGAGAGTCACCCAGTCAATGGGAAGTTTTTCGGAAGTCGCAACAGTCATTGAATAACCCAAAGGGAAACAACAGGAGACAGAGCATCATTGTCTTATCTGTCTCGATTTGACACAGGGGAAACTTTGACGCTTAATAAATAGTAACAAATATCACAGTCTATTGTTTGATGGATATCCCCTCTCTACTCCACGGTGCAGAAAAGGCCTTACTCCCCATCTTTTCGGAAATTGACGCACAGGTCAAGGAAAATCTCCGTCAAGTCCTCGGTGCTTTCCGTGCAAACCGCGTCGGGGTGCATCATTTTGCTAGTGTTAGTGGTTATGGTCATGATGACTTGGGACGGGATACTTTAGATCAAGTGTTCGCCCAAGCCCTGGGGGCCGAAAAGGCAGCTGTGCGAGTACAATTTGTTTCAGGAACCCATGCGATCGCCTGTGCCTTGTATGGGGTTCTTCGACCGGGGGATGAGATGTTAGCGGTAGCCGGTGCGCCCTACGATACCCTAGAGGAAGTAATTGGAATTAGAGGTAGTGGTCAAGGCTCTTTAAAGGATTTTGGCGTTAGTTATCGCCAATTAGAGCTAGATTCTACTGGTGCGATCGATTGGTTGGCCTTGGCAACGGCAGTGAAACCCCAAACCCGTTTAGTACATATCCAAAGATCCTGCGGTTATTCCTGGCGATCGAGTTTGTCTATTGACGAAATCGAGAGAATTGTCCGTATAGTTAAACAACAAAACCCGAATACGGTCTGTTTTGTCGATAATTGCTATGGAGAATTTATCAACACCCAAGAACCCACCGACGTGGGGGCAGATCTAATGGCCGGTTCTCTAATCAAAAACCCCGGAGGTACAATTGTCACGGCCGGGGGATACATAGCAGGTAAAGCGGAATTAGTAGAAATGGCCTGCTATCGTCTGACAGCACCGGGAATCGGTAGCGAGGGAGGGGCAACTTTTGACCAAAATCGTCTTCTTTATCAGGGATTGTTTCTAGCGCCGCAAATGGTGGGAGAAGCGATGAAAGGCAGTCATTTAATTGCCTATGTGGGGGATAAGTTGGGTTATCCGGTCAATCCTGCTCCTTTTGTGCCTCGACGCGATATTATTCAAGCGATTAAACTCGGTTCCCCCGATAAGCTGATTGCCTTCTGTAAAGCCATTCAAGCCTATTCTCCCATCGGTTCCTACTTGGATCCCATTCCTGCCCAAATGCCGGGCTATGAGAGCCAAGTAGTGATGGCTGGTGGCACGTTTATCGATGGTAGCACCTCGGAATTCTCCGCCGATGGACCCCTCCGGGAACCCTATATCGTTTTTTGTCAGGGGGGAACCCATTGGACCCATATTTCCCTAGCTTTAGAACAAGCGATCGCTGTTTTATCTTAAATGGTTCCTCTCACCTTCCTTCTCTCCCTTAGTTAGGGTTTACTAAAAAAGTTTTTCTTGGGGGTAGGTTTTGGTGTGTTAGGGAATTTAGCTAAAATTTCCCCATCTCCCGAAATCCCTATCTCCTAATACCATTTTTCTTTATTCGCGTCACAACGAATGCAGGCTTGGCAAGCATTCGAGCGCGGATGTCTGTCATGGATTTAGAAATTTGGTATAACTTCCTGTCTTTGTGGTTAACAAAAAGCTAACAGTCAAGGAGCAAAAGTGCCATTAATACAGACTTTCCCCATCATTAAGTAGCTGGTTATAATTAAATTTAAAATGGATTTTAGGTTCGATACCCCCTGCCCCCCTTGATAAGGGGGGTGCCGATAGGCGGGGGGATATGAAAGTTTTTAATACCTACCTACTTATTTATTCCTTTTCTATTTTTGTTCAGGACTTATTGATTGATTTAGACTCTTTTTTGGGGACAATTCCTAATTTTTAAGATCAATGTAGATTGACAAAAATGAGATGCACCCAGTTTTACAACTTGTCTAACTCGATGCCAGACGGGAAAATAAGCACAAATCTAACTATACTCATTAGAATATAAATATCAACGACCATGATTAAAAACTCTTATGCGGGTAACTCTAAAATCGGCCTTGAGTGACAGTAATATCGATGCTAATCAAAGCAGCAGTCAACGTCAACTGATGCTCTCGATCGCCGCCACCAGTGAACAGATCAACACAAATTTACCGATTAATCTTTGTTTAGTTCTCGATCATAGCGGTTCTATGCAGGGAAAACCCCTGGAAACGGTCAAAAAAGCGGCTTTAAGTTTAATAGAATCCCTCGGGGTTAATGATCGTCTCTCGGTGATAGCTTTCGATCATCGCGCTAAAGTTATTCTTCCCTCCCAATCGCGACAGGATGATCTGACCTTAATTCGCTCAAAAATTCAACAATTACGAGCGGGAGGAGGCACGGCAATCGATGAAGGGATAAAATTAGGTATTCAAGAAAGTTCCAGCGGCAGCAAAGGTTATGTATCTCATATTTTTCTGCTTACCGATGGTGAAAATGAACATGGAGATAATCAACGCTGTTTAAAATTAGCCGCAGTAGCAGCTGAGTACGGCATCACCTTAAATACCTTCGGTTTTGGCGATCATTGGAATCAAGATATCCTAGAAAAAATTGCCGATATCGCTGGCGGAAGTTTATCCTATATCGAAAGACCCGAACAGGCTTTAATTGAATTTACTCGTCTATTTAACCGTCTGCAATCTGTGCGGTTAACTAACGCTTTCCTGCAATTAGAATTAGATGCTCGGACTCATTTAGCGGAGTTAAAACCCATTGCCCAAGTTGCTCCAGAAACTATAGAAATGAGCCTACAAAAAGAGGGCAATTTTTACATCACCCGTTTGGGGGATTTAATGATAGATGAAGAAAAAATTCTCCTCCTCAATCTCTATATTGACCAAATTCCCCCCGGTACTCACACCATAGCTAAAGTGAAGATTCGCTACGATGATCCCGCTTCCGGTCAAAAAGGGCTAGAAACTGCGACTTTTAGCCTTGATATCACCTCCCAAGCTCTCTATCAATCCCAATTAGACGAGCAAGTCCAGAAATCAATTCTCACTTTAGCCAAATATCGTCAAACCCAAATCGCCGAAGAAAAATTAAAACAGGGCGATCGAGCAGCTGCTGCTACCATGCTACAAACCGCAGCCAAAACTGCACTACAATTGGGAGAAAAAAATGCCGCCACTGTCCTCCAAACTAATGCCACCCGTTTACAGGTGGGAGAAGAATTGAGCGAAGGGGATTTAAAGAAAACCCGCATTATTGCTAAAACAAGACTACAAACCGATGAATAAACCACTTATTGAAACAAAATCCCAATTCCTAGCAAAGCAATCATCACCCCGAAAATCGCCCGCAAGTTAATCCGATCCCCCATCATGGCTGCGATCGGCAGGACAAATAAAGGACTGGTAGCGGTGAGAGTTTGGGCAATACCCACAGGAGAGAATTTTAAAGCAGTTTGCTGTAACCAAATTCCTAAAAACGTACTGCCAAAAGCGGTGACAATAATAATAGCAACCAGACGCAATGACCAGTTAATCGGTGACGATGATTCCTGACGGCGAAAAAACATCAGAATTAACACTATTCCCGTCCCCGCTAACAGACGAAAAAGGGTACTCTGCAAAGAAGACATTCCCGACTCCACCAGTGCCTGACGAGATAAAACCGCCCCCACCGCTTGGGAAATCGCCGCAATTAAAGCCCAGACAATTCCCTGCCGCCAGGGGCGTTGACTATTGATTTCGGGAGTTTTTTCGGAAATAACCCAAGCAACCCCGAAGATGGTCAAAATAATGCCCATATAAGCCGATATTTTGAGGGATTCCCCCAAAAAAGTCGCCGCTAGAATCGCCCCCAAGGGAGGCGAAAGGGTTTCTAAGAGGAGGGTTTTTCGCGGTCCCAAATAATTAAGGGCGGTAAAATAGGCCGTGTCACCGATTCCTATACCAATTGCGCCACTTGTCAAGAGTATAAATACCGAACTTTGCTGATTAATATCGCGCCATTGTCCGGAAAGGGGCAGCGTCAGGGCAATTAAAGCGATCGCGACTACTCCTTTCAGAAAATTAAGCAATAAAGGCGGGATTTTCTGGCCTAATAGGCTATAAATCGCCGCAGAAACCGCCCAAAGCGCCGCCGCACTCAAAGCCGCTATCTCTCCCGTTAAATTTTCACCGAGACTAAATCCGTTGAGCATTATCATATTTGTCAGAAGACAGTATTAAGAAGACTCCGAGACTATTTTTATTTATTATCCCCACTTCCCACACCCGTTCGGCGGTTCGGCTGAGCTCACCGTCGAAGCCTGAGCTCACGGCCGAAGCCCAAACCCTTGACAATCAAAACAGTCCCTGATTTAGTGATTTAATAAAACCGACCACTGCTGCAGAAGATAAAAACTATGTGTATTCTCGGTTTTGATCCGGGTAAGGATAAATGTGGAATCGCGGTCAGGTCATCGACGGGGAAAATTTATACCCATGAGGTGATAGCATCGTCACAAGCGATCGAGCGTTTAGCCAGTCTCTGTCAACAATATCCGATCGAATTACTGGTGATGGGGAATCAAACCACTTCAAAAAGTTGGCGCGAAAAAATTGCCGCTCGTGTCACCGTCCCAATTACTCTAGTGGATGAACGCAATAGTACCCTAGAAGCGCGCGATCGCTATTGGCTGATGTTTCCCCCCAAAGGATTACAGAAACTCATCCCCCAGGGTATGCGTCTTCCCGATCGCCCCATTGATGATATAGTAGCGATTCTACTGATCGAACGTCATTTACAGTCCAAATAATGTCAAACTACAAAATAGACACAGCAGGGTGAATTGACGATGCTCCTAAGTAAAGGTTTTGAAGTGGAAATGTACACCGGAACAGCAGCCGGAGAAGTTATCGGTTTATCCGATCGCATTGTCAAGGATTTAGATGGTTTTGTCCGGGAACCGGATACTCGTAACGTAGAATATACCACGGCCCCCATGACTAACTATGACCGTCTTTTATGCGCCACTTTAAAACCTCGTCTAGCTCTACGGCAATATTTGCGTCGTTTAGGCGATTATACCCTCATCCCTGGTAGTACCCTCTCCTTGGGCGATAGTCAACATTTTTATCGCAGTGACCCCCACAATCCCTATCATGACTATATCGAACAGACCTACGGCACTAATATAGTCACGGCCAGTATTCATATTAATGTCGGTATTAGCGATTATGAGGATTTAATGCGTGCCTGTCGCTTAATTCGCTTAGAAGCTCCTTTATACTTGGCTTTAAGTGCTTCTTCTCCTTTTCTCGATGGTAAAATCACCGGTTCCCATTCCCGTCGTTGGCAAGTTTTCCCCCAAACTCCCGCTTATGTTCCCCTCTTTGAAAGTCATAAACATTTTGTCACCTGGACCGAGGAACAATTAAAACTCGGTACAATGCAGAATGTTCGTCATCTTTGGATGTCGGTACGTCCTAACGGTAGCAATCGTCCCTATAATCTCAATCGTCTAGAATTGCGAATTTGTGACCTGATTGCTGATCCTATTAGTTTATTAGCAGTTATGGCTTTTTTAGAGGCCCGTTTAACTCAACTTTTACAAGATCCCCAATTAGACCCCTTAATTTTAAGTCAATTACCTAGTAGCAATCGCAGTGAGGATCTATTAACTTTAACCCAAGAAAACGAACAGGCTGCCGCACGTTTTAGTCTTGATGCCACCCTGAGACATTGGTACGACGGCCGGGAAATCTTAGCTAGGGATTGGATTAAAGACCTCTATGTTCAAGTTTATCCCGTTGCTAAAGAAAAGGGTTTTAGTTGTTTCCTCTCTCCCCTACAAAAAATCCTCCGCGAAGGTAACACCGCACAACAATGGTTAAAACAATCCGACCAGGGTATGGATGTTAAAAGTATTATCAAACAGGCGATTATTACCCTAGAAGAACAGGAAAAAGAATTAGAACATAAATTATGTCAGCATATTTTAGTCGCTTAAATAATTAGGGCTTGCTGAATAATGGTAAAACCCTTTTAAAATAAGGCTTTTGACCTGTTAAAGTCCGATGTTCATGCTGCGAAAATAGGATTGGGACTTTCAAAAACCTTGCATTATCCTTCTTGTAGTACATGGCTTGGTACAAAAAACAAGGGCAACAAAGCCTGAAACGACCGGCTACTGACTCCTGACTCCTGACTCCTGACTCCTGACTCCTACCCCCAGGAAAAACTTTTTCAGCAGACCCTAATTATTTTAAGGCCATGGTAATCAAACCCTGTTGACCGAGAAGAATTTCCCGCAGCAGCGTACAAATTCCCACCCAAATAATTGGAGAAATATCAACTCCTCCCAAGGGTGGGATGAGTTTACGCACGGGGATTAAAAAAGGTTCTGTGGGCCAGGCAATAATATTAAAGGGAAAGCTATTTAAATCTGCCTGTGGATTCCAAGTCAGCACGATCCGTAAGATAAACAAAAGGGTCATCAACCCTAAGATAATTCCCAATGTCCAACTTAATGCGGTCGCTGTGTCCATAGTCTCCAATCCCGTCTTTTTTACTGATTATCTTCCCTAAAATATAACAGTTTTTGTCTCATAATCACTCCAGCACCCTGCCAGTTATTCTTGTCAACCTCCCGGGTAAAAATGCCGCCAGAAAAAGTTCCCATAGAGCTTGACAAACCAGCCAGACTTGACTTATACTTTTCTTATAATGGGAATCCGTTTCGTCCTGGAGACCCTCTCTTTTCAGGCCAGATGCAGAAGTAACTTAAAGATGACAGAATTTCGCATCGAGAAAGACAGCATGGGAGAAATTCCCGTACCTGCCGATAAACTTTGGGGAGCGCAGACCCAAAGATCTCTACAATACTTTAGTATCGGTGATAATCTCATGCCCCGGGAGATGATCCGGTCCTATGCCATTCTCAAAAAAGCCTGTGCAATTGTCAATCAGCAAAAAAATCGTCTCACTCAGGAGAGAAAAAACCTTATCTGTCAAGTCTGCGATGAAATTTTAGCCGGACAACACGCGGATAACTTTCCCCTCTACGTTTGGATGACGGGAAGTGGCACTCAATTTAACATGAACATCAACGAAGTCATCTCCAATCGTTGCAGTCAACTAACGGGGAATCCTCTGGGGAGCAAAACTCCCGTCGATCCCAACGATCATGTTAATATGTCCCAATCGACTAATGATTCCTTTCCCTCGGCCATGTATATTGCCGTTGCCTTGGCAGTCAAGGAAAAATTAATTCCCAGTCTGCAACTATTACGGAATAGTCTCGATGAAAAGGCGCAATTATGGGCAAATATAGTTAAAATTGGTCGGACTCACCTACAGGATGCCACCCCCTTAACCCTCGGACAAGAATTCTCCGGTTATGTGGGTTTATTAGATGACGGCAGCGATTGGCTAGAAAAATGTCTAGAAAAAGTCTATCGTTTATCCTTGGGAGGAACAGCAGTGGGTACGGGAATTAATGCTCCTCCAGATTTTGATCGAGATGTGGCTGCCGAAATCGCTAATCTGACCAAATTACCCTTTATTACCGCTCCTAATAAGTTTACGGTGCAAGGTTCCCACGATGCTCTCGTTTTCTTGAGCGGGGGACTGAAAACTATCGCTAGTTCCCTCTATAAAATTGCTAATGATATCCGTT
Organism: Microcystis aeruginosa LEGE 91341; assembly: GCF_015206885.1. Taxonomy (GTDB): domain Bacteria; phylum Cyanobacteriota; class Cyanobacteriia; order Cyanobacteriales; family Microcystaceae; genus Microcystis; species Microcystis aeruginosa_H. The sequence continues at coordinate 13,799 of NZ_JADEXY010000015.1, forward strand.
TACTTAGCTGTGGTCCCCGTTGTGGAATCGGAGAATTACAGCTGCCGGAAAACGAACCGGGTTCTTCAATTATGCCGGGGAAAGTTAACCCCACCCAATGCGAAGCTTTATCGATGATAGCAGTGCAGGTGATAGCTAATGATTTAGCGGTGACGATGGGAGGCGCTGGAGGACATCTGGAGATGAATGTCTATAAACCGCTGTTGATTCATAATCTCATGCAGTCTATCCGTTTGCTCACGGATGGTTGCAGTAACTTCTGTCAGTTTTTGGTTAAGGGGATGACTGCTAATCAAAAACAAATTGAGACTTTTTTAAATCAATCCTTGATGCTGGTGACTGCTTTAAGTCCCGTGATTGGCTACCAAAAGGCTGCCTACGTCGCTCATTATGCCCTAGAAAAGGATTTAACCCTGAAAGTGGCAGCCTTGCAACTGGGATACATCGAGGAAGAGGATTTTGATCGCATTGTTAACCCCGCTAAGATGGTCAATCCCTACGTTGCCGATGGTTAATTGTCTGAGGGGATAACTGCTGTAAAAATTAGAGGTCGCAGGCAGGCACGGATTCCCATTATACATATAATTATATGGCAAGCGGCGGGATTTGTCAAGCCCCGCCGGTCAAAATTTCTCCTAAACTTGGGTGATGATAACAAAGAAAACAAACAGAAAAATCATAAATGCCCCTGCCATGCGGAAGAATGGTTTAGGAAGATTAATAATTTTCTCCAGTTTCAAGAAACCCACCAGAAAATAAGCGACGATTGCCAGGAGAATCGGGATAACTAAGCGTAGGATTGTGCCAAGGGGACCAGAGAAAAACTCACCGATTTTATAGCGGGGTGTATTTTCTTCCGCGTGAGGAGGAATAGTCACACTTGTCCAAGTTTCTCCCCCATCGGTGGAACGAAAAACTGTAGTTTTAGCGCCACCAAAACCGAATAAAGTTTTATCTTGAGCATAATTAGGAGAAAATTGGACGGAGATACCAGAGGAAGGGATACTATGAATTTTCACTAGGGGTATTTTAGGATCACCAATTAGCTTAAAAGTGTCCCCGCCATCGGTAGATTTAAACAAACCATCTCCCTGTAAACTAACTATTACTGTGCGATCATTAGCATAATCAGGAGAGATAGCAATGGTTTCTACTGATGCTTGCGGATTAAACCCCGGTTTCTCTAATTTTGTCCAACTTTTAGCCCCATCTTTGCTGACAAACAAACCAGAAATTGTCCCAGCAAAAATAGTTCCATCACTGGGATAATTGGGAGATATTGCCAACTGCACATTAGCGGTTTTTGATAGGGGTGTTCCTTGGCTGACGTTTTTCCAAGTTAGTCCACCATCAACACTTTGATAAATACCCTCTTTTCCCGTGACAAACAAAGTTTTATCCTTAGCAAAATCGGGGGAAGCTACCATAGCAGGGGCATAATTACCAGAAATTTTGCCCACTTCACTAATATTTTTAACCGTATTTCCTCCATCGGTAGAACGAAATATTCTGCCCTGCTGATTGGTAAGAAAAAGAGTTTTATCCTTGGCAAAATCTGGAGAAGGAACTATCCTCGGGCCGCGGACTCCCTGATCAATTTCGATAATTTTCCATAAATCACCACCGTTATCGGATTTGGCAAATCTATTGCGTAAAAACCCAGCAAAAATAGTTCGATCTTTTCCATAGTTAGGAGAAAAGGCAATGTCAAAGAAACGCCGGGGATCTTGTCCTGATTCTTCGGGATCTTTACCAAGTCGATAAACTTCTAAACCGCGATTAATTGGTGTCCAAGTTTCCCCTTGATCGCGACTGATGAAGATATTGCCTACATAATTAGCAATGACGACAGTGCCATCCTGGGCATAATTAGGAGAAACCGCCATAGCGATAACTGTTGCCCGGGCTAAAGTTTCTATTTCTTGCCATTGTTTGCCGCTATCCGTGGTTTTAAATAAGCCATTAAATCCCCCTAAAAACATCGTGTCTTGAACTATTTTTAAATCCATAAAGTGGGGAACTTTATAATCATCAGCCTGTTTATCTTTGGTTAAACCCTCGCTCATTTTTGTCCAACTTTTGCCCCCATCCTGAGAAACATACATTCCGTCATGCCAAGTAATGGCATAAAGGGTGGAATTTTGGGCATAGTCGGGAGAAATAACGATGTCTTCGATGATTTTATCCTTAATTCCTTCGTTAACAGCTTGGAAAGTTTTACCATCATCAACGGTTTTAAAAATACCTGCTTCTTTTGTGCCGACAAAAAAGGTTTTATCCCTGTCTAGATTAGGGGAAAAAGCAATTGTATCCACTGCCCCCACATTAGCGGGTAAGGGGAGATTCTGCCAAGTTTTCCCCCCATCGGAGGAAGTGTATAATTTACCCTGTTCATCCCCAAAAAAAATGCGATTAGGATTGTTGGGAGTAATAGCGAGAAAGGTTATCAGTGCCTTGGTGGGGAAAATATTTGACCAATTTTTACCACCATCTTCGGTTAAATAAACCCCTTTTTCTAATCCCACTGCTGCTGCTATATTGGGATCGGAAGGGGCAATTTGTACAAAGTTAATAAAGTTAGTTGCTAAACCCTGATTAACTTTCTGCCAAGATTCCCCCGCATCTTCACTTTTATAAATACCATCGGATCTTGAAGCTAGATAGAGAATATTTTTATTGAGGGGAGATAGGGATAAGGAACTTAATTCCCCCGTATAATCTAAACCTTGAATTAATCTTGTCCAGTTGCTACCTCCATCGCTAGACTTATAAAAGTTATTTCGCACCAAGATATATACTGTATTATCTGTCTGGAAATCGGGAGAAACTTCCACTTGACTAATTACATCATGGGGACGATGGGCAAAAGCAGCATTACCCCAAAGACAAAAAACTGTAGCGATTATCAATAAAATGAGATTAAACTTGTGGGCGAATCTCAGCAAACTTTGGCGATTAATCATACTTAAACTGCTAATATCGAGGATAAAAATTGACCTAATCTAGCAAAGGCCGATCAAAATTTAAGCAAGGGTTCTGTAACAGTATAGACGAAAATGACGATTATAACCATTACTAAAATCAGGCTTATTTGCTATCAGCATAGATTAGAGCCAATCTCTACACTTTGATTATTGTAGAGACTCATTGCCTTTTGTAACCCTTGTTTGAGACCAAGTTCGATCGCTTTTCTGGACAAGTCTAACACTTTCAAGAGCACTTCGTTTTCTTGGGGGGTGAATCGGCCTAAAACGTGGGAAATAGTCGCTTTTTCGGTTGATTTACCGATTCCTATGCGTAAACGAGCGAAGTTTTCCGTGCCAACGTGGGCAATCATCGATTTAATACCGTTGTGTCCGCCCGCCGATCCCGATAGACGGATTCTCAACCGGCCTAGGGGCAGATCCATATCATCGTAAATGACTAAAATCGACTCTGGAGCTAGTTTATACCAGTCCAGCACCGCTCGCACCGATTGCCCGGAGCGATTCATATAGGTTTGGGGTTTCAAGAGACGAATTTTGCCCGGGAGAGGACCGTCACCCTCGGCGATAAAACCTTGAAATCGCTTGTTTTCCTGCCAAGATAGCCCCCAATCCCGCGCTAATGAGTCCACAGCTTCAAAACCGATATTATGACGGGTGCGATCATATTTGGGTTCGGGATTACCCAAACCGATAATTAGCCGAGGAATGATTAAATTAGGGGTTTTATCGGAATTCATATGGAGAAATCGGGCTTCTAACAATGACCCGACTCTCATTATCACCGAATTAGCACTCCGAGCGCTGGAACAAAGTTTCTAGATAAACCTTGGCACAGCTATTTTGCTCCTCAAAATTCATCCTTTCGGGGGATTGACAATTAAGCAAAAAAAATGACAGAGCCGCCGTAAACACACCATCTTGATCCCAACCGGGGTGAGTTTCTAGGTATTGTTGTAGGGATTGGTGGAGAATTTCGGGGATTTCTGCCAAGATACTGACTGATGTATTCATATCGTTTACCTCTGATCGGAAGTGGGGAAATCCCTGACTCCTGTAGTGGACAGTAAGGACTATTGTGAGCCAAGTTGGGGGGAGTTGCAATATTACCAGATGTAAAGGAATGCTTTAGAAAAACTTAATATTTACGAGGGAATAAGGCTTAGAGCTAGATTTTATTTACTTAACTTAACAGTAACTCAGTATCTATCCATAGAGATTTTGACAATCAAGATTAATTTTTTCTAGAAGCAAGTGCCGATTATATCGCTGTTGCCTGTGGAAAAGTCTGGGTAAACTGTGGAAAACTGGGGATTGAGTGGGGAAATACCGGGGAATGTATGGGGGAAAACATCGGGGAAAAATAAGATTTGCAAATTTTATACTAAATCCGTTGAGTATAGGCTACATATCAGGATAGGCAAGAGGCAAGAGGCAAGAGGCAAAAGAAGGAATAGATAATAAGTCTTTAATAACTGGATTTAGTATTAGTCAGTAGTGCTGCTCAAATCCGATCCCTGATAGCTGCCTCACAAGTCTGGGAGTCTCGACGCTGAATGCTGGCTGCTATGCTTTTACCACCAATACGGAACAGGTAGCTTCTGCCACCACGAGACTACTAACAGAATCTTCGATCACCCGTTGAACTCCCGTTAATCCCCGGCTGCCGATCACGATCAGATCAGCTTGATAGATATTAGCTAAACGAATAATTTCCTCCGCGGGATCGCCAAAGATGACTTCGATTTCACTAGGGGTAGCAATCTGGGATTGATAGCAGCGCAATTGATCTTCAATGATCTCACGGGAGGGATGAGGGCGATCCACTGCCGATTCATCTCCCTCCTTACTGAGAATATGGGTGATGATGATGTAAGAATTTGCCGTTAGAGAGAGGGAATTCAAAGCATGAAGGACTCGATGGGATGATTCCCCACAATCTAAGGCAACAACGATATTTTTAAACATTTTGACTAAATCCTGCCGCTAAATAAATTTTCAATTAAGATTCCGGAGCAAAAAATCTATAGACAATTTTATAGGTTATTGCGATCGGTTAAGATTTCGTAACCTGTGGCGGTTACTAAGACGGTATGCTCAAATTGAGCGGAGAGAGCATTATCCATCGTCACCACCGTCCAACGATCGCGTAAAGTTCTGGTATGTTTAGATCCCCCATTGACAATTGGTTCAATTGCCAGAGTCATCCCGGCGCGGAGTTTGACATTGGGTAACTCATTAGTGCGAAAATTAAATACCGAGGGTTCTTCGTGGAGATTTCTGCCGACTCCATGGCCGGTAAAATCTTCTACCACCTGGAAACCGTTAGCTTGAACGTGATCTTCGATCGCTCCTGCAATATCGAGCAGATAATTGCCAGCTTTTACCTGATTTATGCCTTTATATAAAGCTTCTTCCGCTACGCGGATTAATTTTTCGGCTTTGGGAGAGACGGAACCGATCGCGATCGTAATACAGGAATCCCCATGATAACCTTGGTAGTAGGCCCCCGTATCTACCTTTAACACAGAACCGGCTTTGAGGCGTTTTTTCGGGCTAGGGATACCGTGAACGACTTCGTTATCGACGGAGGCACAAATCGAGGCAGGAAAGCCATAATAACCTTTAAAACTGGGAGTAGCACCCATTGCGCGGATACGTTTTTCCGCGTGAGCATCCAGATCCGCCGTCGTCATCCCGGGTTGAGCGATCTCAGCAATTTCCTTGAGGACTGTGGCGGCAATTTTACCCGCTTGTCGCATAATAACGATTTCTGCGGCGGATTTGGTTTCGATTCCCCGGCGGCTTTTCTGTACTCGCGGTGAACCTACTTGCTCTGGGGTTTTAGTTTCGGGAAAAAGCAGCTTGGTTAGGATGTTCATGGAAAGTTGGCTCAGGGTCTTTACTTAACTTAGCATTTTCCCGGCGATCGATGACTGCTCTGGAGAAATCAAAAATCTTCCCTTAGGTGAGGAGACTCCGAGACAGGAGACAGGAGATAGGGAGATAGGGAGTGGGGAGATGAGGATAAAAAAGACAAGAGACAACTATACTAGCCATAAAACCGGAAATTATCGCAAATTTATCTGATTTTTAAGATATTTTGAGCCGATAGCGCCTCGATAACTTACTTTTACAGGAGGTCTCAGAAACATCTAGAAAAGCTATAGTAGGGAAAAGGCTATTTTTCTGGCGAGGTGACAATTTATGGCAGTCAAAAAAGAGTTTTCCAGTTTTCAGGAACTGTTGCAAACCACTAATCTTCCCGTGTTAGTGGATTTCTATGCCACTTGGTGCGGTCCTTGTCAAATGATGGCTCCGATTCTAGAACAAACGGGAATGTATTTCAAAAATCGCCTACAAATTGTCAAAATTGATACAGACAAATATCCTAATTTAGCTACTAAGTACGGTATTCAAGCTTTACCGACTTTAGTAGTCTTTAAAAATGGTCAACCGATCGATCGAATCGAGGGAGTGGTGCAGGTTAACCAACTGGTTCAACATTTACAAACTCTGTTGTAAGATAATTTTGAACCAGAACTAGGAGTTAGTGTCATGGCAAAGGCGATTTGGAATGGTGCAGTGGTAGCGGAAAGCGATAACTGCGAAATTGTCGAGGGAAACTACTATTTTCCCCCCGATACCATCAAAGCTGAATATTTTCAACCCAGTAACACCCATACCATTTGTTCTTGGAAAGGAGAGGCTAGTTATTATACTCTCAGGGTAGATGGACAGGACAATAAAGATGCCGCTTGGTATTATCCCGATCCTAAACCAAAAGCCCAAAATATTAAAGGATATATCGCTTTTTGGCGAGGTGTGCAGGTTGAGAAATGATCGCCATCTACCCCGGCAGCTTCGATCCAGTTACATTCGGTCATTTAGATATTATCGAACGCAGTGTACCACTATTCGAGCGAGTAATCGTGGCAGTTCTCTGCAATCCCCATAAAAACCCCCTGTTTCCCGTCGAAAAACGCATAGAACAGATCAGTTACTGTACAAAACACCTGAAAAACGTTGAGATAGACAGTTTTTCAGGATTGACGGTTGAATATGCCAGATTAAAAGGTGCTAAGGTACTTTTGCGGGGGTTGCGCGTTCTCTCAGACTTTGAAAAAGAACTGCAAATGGCACACACCAATAAAACTCTCTGGGAAGGAATCGAAACGGTTTTTTTAGCCACCACTAAAGAATATAGTTTTTTAAGTAGTAGCGTGGTTAAAGAAATTGCTCAATTCGGTGGCTCTGTCACCCATCTAGTCCCAGAAAACGTTTCTAGGGATATTTACTCATACTACAGTTAACATACTAAAATACAGTAATGAGGACGATCTGAACCTATGGCGCGCCGAGAACCTAATGATCCCAGAAAAGCAGTACCTAACACTTCTAATAGTGGGGTTCCCAGTCCACCCGTCGATTTCGATATCTATCAGGATTTGGCGCGTCTGCAAGAGATGATTTTTGATAGTTTCCATATCCCCCTCACCCGTTGGACAATGATCGATGAGGGACAGATATCCGAACAGATCGATATCATCTATGAAACCGTGCCACCGGCAGTACAGAAAGCTTTAGCAATTTTGCAGGAAGAACAGGAAATTATCACTAAAGCGGAGGAATACGCTCAACAAGTTCTTCGTTCCGCTCAACAAAGAGCCGCCCAAATTCTCGACGAGTCTGGTATTATTCAACAAGCAGAACGGCAAGCAGCCCAAATTCGTCAACGGGTTCAGCAGGAGTGCGAATCCTTGCAACAACAAACCCTCGATGAAATCGAACAGATGCGTCACAGCACCTTGCAGGAAGTGCAACAGTTACGACAAAAAACCCAAGCTGAATGTCATGAAATTCAAAAAGGCGCTGACGACTATGCTGAAGCGGTTTTAGAACATCTTGATCAACAATTAGGGCAAATGTTACAGGTTGTCCGTAACGGTCGTCAACAGGTAAGATCGAAACCAGCATCTTTAAAAAATCTATCCGGAGAACGTCTTTAATCAGTTATCAGTTATCAGTTATCAGATGTAAGTTTTAAGTTAATTAGTTAGTTATCTTTACCTTTATCTTTATCCCTGATTACTGTTTACTATTTACTGATCGCTGAAAAGAACCAAACCTCCGATTCCTCACCGATAACTGATAACGGAATTTCATGAATAACCCCTCCTCGAATTCCCCTCTATTCGGACGCTTTCTTAGCGGGTTATTTAGCTGGAAAATTTGGTTATTTCTCCAGATATTTCAAGGTAGTAAAAGCTTTTATCGATTCCTGTATCATTATTTATATCGTCGTCCTAAAATCGATCGCATTCTCGGTAGCGATGTTATCTATATCCCTGAGAAAAAACTTTATAGCATTCCCCTCGATGTGCTGAAAATGGAGCGGCAAATGGTTAATAGTGATCGCCAGCAGTTGACTTCTGTTACCACTTGGAAAGTTAAAACAATTCATCCCACCATCACCGAAACCGAGATCCAATTCCACGATATTACCGTCGATTTACAACAGGTACACCTGATTAAATCAGATCTTAATAACTACGATTATACTAATACTCGCCGCTTGGCTCCTCTGGTGAAAACCTTACTTTTTGAAATTAACCCCAAAATTGCCAGTTTAGTAGAAAAGAAAAATCAATTACATAGACTGCGAAATCTGGCCGCATCTTCGGAAATTTTTCACTCACAAACTCCATTGTATGATCGAGCAATTAATCAAGTCCAGCTAATTATTGATCAAGCGGAAGCTTTAGGACAAGAATGTTTAAAATTTATCCGAGAAACTCTGATCGAACGGGAATTAGTGCAATCCGATATCGATAGCAATCTCGTTGATTGTAACCTCGATTTTGCTAGTCAATATCAACTAATCCAAGAAAAATATCAACTCTGGAAAGAAGAAGTACAAGCTTATTTTGAATTAAAAGATTCTTCCCTACCTAAAAATTAACTATCACCGTCAGTAATCAGTAATCAGTTATCAGTTATCAGTTATCAGGAGATTATTTTGATTTATTCTCCACACTTCATAATTCATAATTCATATACTTTTTCAACAGGATTTATTATTATGTCTAATTTAACGACAATTCGTGAACATATTTTTGCTTGGGGAAAACGCACCTATATCATGGGTGTTTTGAACGTTACTCCCGATAGTTTTAGTGATGGGGGAGAATTTGACAATGTTGAAAATGCCCTGCTACAAGCGGTGAAAATGATCGAAGCTGGGGCTGATATAATCGATATCGGTGGTCAATCCAGCCGTCCAGGAGCGCAAGAAATTAGCCTAGAAGCAGAATTATCGCGAGTTATCCCCGTAATCACCGCTATTCGACAACAAAGTTCTATTCCTATCTCTCTCGATACCACTAGGGCGATCGTAGCAGCCCAAGGTATCGCCGCCGGGGCCGATTTGATCAATGATATTTCTGGGGGAACCTTTGATCGCCTATTATTACCTACGGTGGCTAAATTAGCCGTTCCCATCATCCTCATGCACCTGCGGGGCAATCCGCAAACCATGCAATCCCTAACACATTATGATAATTTAGTCAAGGAAATTAAAGAATTTTTACAGAATCGCGTTAAGGAAGCTTTACAGTGGGGTATTGCTAGGGAAAATATTATCATCGATCCGGGGATTGGTTTCGCCAAAACTGGGACACAAAATCTTGAGTTATTGCGAGAATTAGGGCAATTTCGGGATTTAGATTTACCTATTTTAATTGGGTTGTCGAGAAAACGCTTTATCGGCGAGATTACAGGCAAAGATGACCCAAAAGAACGAGTTTTCGGAACGGCGGCGGCCTGTGCTATAGCGATCGCTAAGGGGGCTGATATCCTGCGCGTTCATGATGTGGCTGCGATCGTAGATGTGAGGAAAGTGGTGGACGCAATCGAGCGAAGTTGAAAATTTTTGCTAGTCTTAGAATCATCCACAGTTCGATCGAAATTAGCGATGAATAGCCAACTAACCAGCGATCATTGTATGTTACCCGTGATTCGATCTCCCCAGGATTATCAAGTTTTTCGCATTAGCGCTGGGGATACGAATCGTTTGGCGATCGTCTTTGATTCTACCGTAGCGGGGGATTCCTTGACCGTCTGTGTGGAAATTTTCGATCCCCACGGTCGCACCCCTACCCATCGTCATCATTTTGCCGTAGAAATGTTTTTTATCCTCAAAGGGGAGGGAATGGCTATCTGTGATGGTAAAGCGATTCCCCTCGGTCCGGGGGATAGTTTATTAGTCCGTCCCACGGGTATTCACGAGATTAGAAATGTGGGGGACGAAAGACTTTATGCACTATGTTTTATGGTTCCCAATGAGGATTTTTCGGAATTAATTCGTAATGGTATCCCAGAGGAGTTAGACGCAGAAGATTTAGAGGTGTTGATGGGAACTATTAAAGGATAATCAAGCCATATTATCCCTTAAATTTTGGGCTTTTTTTTCAGGAAAAGAGCGATAAAAAAGGTAAAGGTTCCTCCCAGAAGGCCGAAGATTAGCCAATTTAATCTTGGATAGCCTTTATTGATAGCGATGACTGTAGCAATGCCACCGATGAGACAATGCCAGAAAAAAAGCAACAAGAATAAATCTAAGCTCGGGGAAATATCAGCAATTAGTTTCATATTTTATCAGTAGAGCGATCGAGTTAATTGTTTAGATAGCAAATCTCTAGAATCTTTCCAATGGCCGAATCCCTTGGCCGGTGTTATGTTTATTAACCTCTATATAACGGTGTGCAGTCGTATGAGGTACAGTGTCACGAGCTATAAACCATGCTAGTCAAAGCTTGGTTTGTATCTCACTCAAGCGCTTACCGCTATAAGTATTTCTATTTTTTTGTCCAAGGCCATTTTGTTCCCATCTCGGTTAAAGCTGAAAAAACTAGATAGAGAATGAGAAGGACAACACCAAAGAGAAAAGTCAATAAGTCGTTATTCATCGAGTCATCACTGATAGGTTAAAGGTCACTGATTCGCTACTATCCATTTGTCCACTACTTAGCAATTACTGTTTTTCTGGACTGTTAAAACAGGTTTGATTATTGTTGCTGTCGTGCCAAATAGTTAAGCACTGTGTCCAGAGTTAATTCTAAGCGTTCTGAGATTTGTTGTGGGGTTAAACCGAGGTCTTGCAGTAGAGGAATTGTTTTCAATTTTTGCAAGTTTATTCCCTGTTCAATTCCCTGTTCAATTCCCTGTTCAATTCCATCTCCAAAAGCTTCTTGATAGAAACGAGTTTGTTTTAGGTCTTGTAGTTCTAACATAGCTTCTATTTCCTCTCGACTGCTGTTTTTCTGGACTGTTAAAACAGGTTTGATTATTGTTGCTGTTGTGCCAAATAGTTAAGCACTGTTTCCAGAGTCAAGTCTAAGCGTTCTGAGATTTGTTGTGGGGTTAAACCGAGGTCTTGCAGTAGAGAAATTGTTTTCAATTTTTGCAAGTTTATTCCCTGTTCAATTCCCTGTTCAATTCCCTGTTCAATTCCCTGTTCAATTCCCTGTTCAATTCCATCTCCAAAAGCTTCTTGATAGAAACGAGTTTGTTTTAGGTCTTGTAGTTCCAACATAGCTTCAATTTCCTCTCGACTTTTTTGGGGTAACTTATAAATGATTATGGTTTCGATTAAATCAATGACATTTTTCTGCACTAAGCGATCGCTCACTTCTCTTTGAGCCTGTTTAATTAAAATCTTAGCAGAATTAACAGCTTGACTCTCACTTTCCGTAACCAATTTGACCATGGCGATCGCTAAGGAAGGAGTCTCGTCATTTGCCAATTCATCCAGATAGATTCTTTTAATCCTGGCCAAGGATAAAAAATCGGCAAATTGCTGGGGATGTTCTCGCTCAATTTCTCGACTAGGATAAATAACAACTATCTGCCAGGGTGATAAAGGTTTATACTGTCTAAGATACAGGAAAAGTTCCGAAAATAATCGATAATATAGGTCTTCATCCTTTTGAAACTGCACTTCTACCAGATAAAAGGGTGAATTTTCTAGATTATCGAGCGGCAAAAATAAACCATCCAATCGAAAAGCTAGTTGTTTAACTTCTTGGGAAGTAAATCGATAATTGCTAACGATAGCATCGGGTCGCTCAATTAATTCAAAGAACGAATCGGGAAAATCGAGAAACATTCGATAGAATATGCTGTCAGTTTTCATGCTGCCACAAAATTACCTGTAATTTCCGCTTAATCCGCCCACAAAAGAGAATTAACCTATGATCATCCCATCATTTCTGCAACCCGGTGCTAAAGTTTCTCTGGTGGCCACCAGTGGATCCGTCAAGGAATTAGCCGCCCTAGAAAAAGGCGTAGAAATCTGGCGATCGAGGGGTTATCAAGTGGAATTTAGCGAGAATTGGTCGAATCGTCTGGGTTATCTCGCTGGTAGCGACGAGCAACGTCGTCAAGCTTTAGCCCAAACATGGCAAGATGCCGATTGTCAAGCAATTCTCTGCGCTAGGGGGGGTTACGGTAGCGCTCGCCTCTTAGAAAATTGGACATGGGCAAAAACTAACCCAAAATGGTTAATCGGTTTTTCCGACGTGACGGGGATTTTATGGAGTTTAGCGAAACAGGGCATTTGTAGCGTTCACGGTCCAGTTTTAACCACCTTAGCCCAAGAAAGTCCCCAATCAATTGATCGCCTCTTTTCTCTTCTGGAAGGTCGTCCTTTAGCTCCTCTTATCGGTCAAGGTTGGGGTGGGGGCAAAGTGCGGGGACGCTTATTACCGGCCAATTTAACCGTAGCCACCCACCTCCTCGGAACCTCGGTTCAACCCACCCTAGAGGGGGTAATTTTAGCCCTAGAGGACGTAACCGAGGCCCCCTACCGGATTGATCGAATGTTAACTCAGTGGCGAATGCTGGGCATTTTCTCCCAAATTAAAGCCATTGCCCTCGGTCGTTTTAGCCGTTGTCTGGCGGCCCCCGGCAGTGATAGTCAAAGCGTGGAGGAAGTCTTAAAAGAGCGTTTGGGCGATTTAGGCATTGCGGTTATTGCTGAGTTACCTTTCGGTCATGATGGCGATAATGCCGCTTTACCAGTGGGAACAATGGTAGAACTGGACGGGGATCGGGGAATCTTAGAATTTTTCTATCCCTAATGAGCCACTTTTTTGATACTATCTTAGAGAAGTGTTAACAAATGTAACAAAAAATTAATTATAGATGAAAGTATTAGTTGTCGGTGCGACGGGAACCCTAGGGCGACAGATCGTGCGTCATGCCATCGATCAGGGACATCAAGTGCGTTGTTTGGTACGCAGTCAGAGAAAAGCGGCTTTTTTGAAGGAATGGGGCGCGGAATTAGTCGGGGGAACCCTGCGGGATAAAAGTACCATTATTCCTGCTTTAGAGGGAATGGACGCGGTGATCGATGCCGCTACGGCCCGGGCGACGGACTCAGCCAGCATTAAACAGGTGGATTGGGATGGTAAAGTTAATCTGATTCAAGCGGCCAAAACCGCCGGAGTCGATCGCTTTATTTTCTTTTCGATTCTCAATGCCGAAAAATATCCCAACGTGCCTTTAATGGAGATAAAACGCTGTACGGAGAAATTTCTAGCAGAATCGGGTTTAAAATATACAATTCTCCGTCCCTGTGGCTTTATGCAGGGTTTAATCGGTCAATACGCCATCCCGATGTTAGATAATCAAACCGTCTGGATCACGGGAGAAAGTACAGCGATCGCCTACATGGACACCCAAGATATCGCTAAATTCGCCGTTCGCGCTTTAGAAGTCCCCGAAACCGTCGGTCAGTCCTATCCCGTGGTCGGCAGCAAAGCTTGGAAAGCTGAAGAAATTATCGAAGTTTGCGAACGCCTATCGGGTAAAGAGGGGAAAATTTGGCGTTTACCCATGGGATTACTGCGTTTTATGCGGGGAATAACCCATTGTTTCCAGTGGACTTATAATATATCTGACCGACTAGCTTTTGCGGAAGTTCTCGCTAGTGGTCAAGCCCTTGATGCCCCCATGGCAGAAGTTTATCAAGTATTTGGCCTTGATCCGAGTCAAACAACTACTTTAGAATCCTATTTACAAGAATACTTTAGCCGCATTCTCAAGAAGCTCAAGGAAATCGACTTCGAGAAACAAAAAGCTCAGAAGAAGAAGAAAACCCCTTTCAAAAAGAAAGCGTGAACCAGCAGTAGGAAAATTTGTCAATGCCCAAAATCGGCATTATTTACAACGATATTAAGCCTATCGCTTGTAAAACAGCCCATCAGATACAAGATCAGCTACTTTCTTTAGGTTGGCAGGTGTTTATGGCTACCGGCAGCGGTGGCCTGCTAGGCCATTCTAAACCCTCTCGTCCCGTTTGTTTTACTCCGATCGATCAGTTAGTCCCCCCCCACTTCGAGCAAGATTTAAGTTTTGCGATCGTGTTGGGGGGCGATGGTACAGTCCTATCGGCAGCCCGGCAGTTGGCCACCCTCAATTTGCCCCTGTTAACGGTCAATACGGGACACATGGGCTTTTTGACCGAAATTTACCTAAATCAGCTTGAACCCGCCTTAGAACTGGTTCTAGAGGGGAAATACACCCTCGAAAATCGCTCGATGATCACGGTGCGACTGTTTCGCGAAGATACCCTCCTCTGGGAGGCACTTTCTCTCAATGAGGTGGTCGTCCACCGGGAACCCCTCACCAGTATGTGTCATTTTGAGATTCAAATTGGTGAACACGCACCCGTCGATATCGCTGCCGATGGGGTGATTCTCTCCACTCCTACCGGTTCTACTGCCTATGCTCTCAGTGCCGGTGGCCCGGTAATAACTCCCGATGTGCCGGTATTACAATTAGCCCCCATTTGTCCCCATTCTTTAGCTTCCAGATCCTTGGTATTTTCTGACAAGGAAACAGTAAATATTTTCCCAGCAACTGCTAATCGGATGGTGATGGTAGTGGACGGCAATGGCGGTTCTTATATCTTGCCAGAAGATCGAATTAATGTGCAGAAATCGCCCCACCAAGTCCATTTTATTCGTCTGCAATCGACGGAATTCTTCCGCATCCTCCGGGAAAAATTGGGTTGGGGTTTGCCTCATATTGCTAAACCAACTTCGGTGGAATTACCTTAATCAGTTATCAGTTATCAGTTATCAGTTCACTGATTACTGGTTACTGTTTACTGAAAAATCTCCTGACTCCTAAATGGCTGATAGCTGAATTTATGCTCTCTTTTCGTGCCAAGATAGCTTTTTATTTAGAGGATGTCACCACGGCGATCGGACTGACGGTAAATCTGCTTATCTTAGCATTAATTTTACTCTCGTTGGGGATTTATGTGGCTCAAACCTATCCCTTATCCGCCACTTGGCAAATGTGGTTACGTCAGCTTGATTGGGGAATTTTAAGCTTATTTTCCCTAGAGTATTTAATTAGGTTTTGGTGTGCGGAATCAAAACTAGGCTTTGTTTTTAATATTTTTTCCATCCTAGATTTATTATCAATCCTGCCTCTATTTTTTGGTTTTTTTGATATTAGGTTTTTTAGAATTTTTCGCTGGTTTAGAATTTTGCGAGTGATTCGTTTTTTTGGCTCCGATCTTTCTATTTTTCAAATTAAAACTTCCGATCAGATAGTATTTATTCGCATTTTAATAACTCTATTTTCGATTATTTTTGTCTATGCTGGTTTAATTTATCAGATCGAACACCCAATTAATCCCCAAGTTTATCGGACATTTTTTGATGCTTTTTACTTCGCCGTTGTGACTATGACTACCGTGGGATTTGGGGATGTGACTCCCCTTTCTGATGGGGGCAAAATGGTGACAGTTTTAATGATTTTAACGGGAGTTTTGTTAATCCCCTTACAAATTAGCACTCTGACTAAACAACTATTAAAATCTGGCACTCAAACTGATTATCCTTGTCCAGATTGTGGTTTACCCCGTCACGATATAGATGCCAATTTTTGTAAAAACTGTGGGGCAAAACTCTTAAAAAAACCTGATTGAGACTAATTCTGGCGAAAGGGGGAAGTGGGGAAGTGGGGAAATGGGGATAATAAATAAAAGTAATCTCCTGTCTCCTGTCTCCTGTCTCCTGTCTCCTATCTCCTGTCTCCTGTCTCCTGTCTCCTGTCTCCTAACGACCGACGACCGACGGAATCATGACAATTTACAATTGCTTAATAATTGTTGCCGCTGCCGTGATAATATGTCTTGTGGCTTACCTGAGCGTCATAGCTGGGAAAGCAATCCAGATATTGAGATTAGTCTATCGCTGATTTAGGTGTACCTTGTCTGACCCATCGATCGAATCTCCCCCAACCCCAGAAACCAACCCGCCGTCAGATCCGATGCGGGAATACTATCAACTACAAAACACCCTACTGATCACCACCCTGATCTTAAGCGGTCTGATCTTTATACCCGTGTGGCTGTTTTATTCCCTCAATACTGCCCTTAATTACCTATTGGGGGCAATGGTGGGAGTCGTTTACCTAAAACTCCTGGCCGGGGAAGTGGAAAAATTGGGGGTAACGAAAAATCGGGTAGGCAAAAAAGGATTAGCCCTATTCGCTGGATTAATCATCATCGCCAGTCGTTGGCAAGAACTGCACATAGTGCCAGTTTTTTTGGGTTTTTTGACCTATAAAGGGGCGATCATCGTCTATACCCTGCAAACCATCTTCAAGTTGGAGCAGAAAGCCGATTCCTAAACCCTTTGACCGTTAAAATAACCCTGATTTGCGAACCTGAATCTCCCCAAGGTGGAAATGTTAGACAGTTTAAGTGTGCTTAATTTTTATAGTCTCGCTTCCCTGGAAGTGGGACAACACTGGTACTGGCACATCGGCGGACTAAAAATTCACGGGCAAGTGATCGCGGTCTCCTGGATCGTCTTCGCTATCTTAATCATCGCCTCGATCGCCGCTACCCGCAAGATCCAGAAAGTCCCTAGCGGTATTCAAAACCTCATGGAGTACGTTCTCGAATTTCTGCGCGATTTAGCCAAAAACCAGCTAGGAGAAAAGGAATATCGACCCTGGTTGCCCTTCATCGGCACCCTATTTTTATTTATCTTCGTTTCTAACTGGTTAGGGGCCTTGATTCCTTGGAAGTTAATCGAACTGCCCGAAGGAGAATTAGCCGCCCCCACTAACGACATCAATACCACGGTGGCGTTAGCCCTACTGACTTCCCTCGCTTACTTCTACGCAGGCATCAGTAAAAAAGGACTCGGTTACTTCGCTCACTACCTAGAGCCGATTCCCGTGCTATTACCGATCAAAATTTTAGAAGACTTTACCAAACCCCTCTCCCTCAGCTTCCGTCTTTTCGGAAACATCCTCGCGGACGAGTTGGTAGTAGCCGTATTAGTCTTCCTTGTCCCCCTAGTCGTACCCCTACCCCTGATGGCTCTCGGTTTATTTACCAGCGCTATTCAGGCCCTTGTCTTTGCCACCCTTGCCGGGGCCTATATCCATGAGGCCCTGGAATCGGAACACGAAGAGGAACACGCTTAAAAGCGAGGGACGAAAAAAGAAAAATTTCTTAGGAAAAAGTGTCCAAATAATAGGATAATAACTAAGAAATTATTGGTCGAATTCAGGATGAGCAACTGAATTCCCAGATCGTTCTTTCCCAAAAACTCTTTCGGGAGTTTTGATCAGAAAACCAGCCATTTTTTACGGCTGAGAACGCGCTCTGTAAACAACAGATTGAAATTGATTAGTAAATAGAGGAAAAAATCACCATGAACCCCACAGTAGCTGCCGCTTCCGTTATCGCCGCCGCCCTCGCCGTTGGTTTAGCCGCTATCGGCCCCGGTGTTGGTCAAGGTACTGCTTCTGGAGAAGCTGTTTCCGGTATCGCCCGTCAACCCGAAGCTGAAGGAAGAATTCGTGGTACCCTTCTCCTCAGCTTGGCATTCATGGAATCCTTAACCATCTACGGCTTGGTTATCGCTCTCGTTTTACTGTTCGCTAACCCCTTCGCCTAATTAAAAAAGCAGTGGGCTATCAGCCCCCAGTCCCTAGCTTGGCAGCAGAGTTTTAAAAACTCTAAAAAACGCCAAGGGAGCCAACTAAAAAATCTGGTTTTTGGGACGGAAGGCTGATAGCTAGTTAAGGGAATTTTAGTGATTCCCCCTGACTGTTTACTTTTAAAGCAGGGGGATCATCTTCCTTTTTTGAACCTGTCTATAGCTTCTATTTATCAGGAATAAATCAATGTTTGATTTCGATGCCACCCTGCCAGTGATGGCACTACAGTTTATTCTTTTGGCAGTGATCCTGAACGCCGTTTTTTATAAACCCCTCAGTAAAGTTTTAGATGAACGGGCGGAGTATATTCGGCAAACCGAAGGCGGAGCCAAAGAACAACTAGCCAAAACCGAAGCACTGGTACAAGAGTACGAATTGCAATTAACTTCGGCTCGTAAACAATCCCAAGAGATTATCGCCCAAGCGCAAGCCGAGGCCCAAAAACTAGCCAGCGAACGAGTTGCCGCAGCCCAAAAAGAAGCGATCGCTCGTAAAGAAGCCGTCGCCGCCGAAATTGCCCAACAGAAAGAAGAAGCCTTTCGTTCTCTAGAAGGACAAGTGGCCTCTCTTTCCCGTCAAATTCTCGAAAAACTCCTCGGCCCCGAACTCGTTCGCTAAACCCCAGCCCTTGGTTAATAACAGTGATCAGTGAAAAGATAGAAGTCAGTCGTCAGGAGTTAGAAGACTGGAAACTTACCTCTGATAACTGATAACTGAATAACCTACTCCCCGCCCTCAATAATCATGATCATCGACACAGTTTTATTATTAGCCACGGAGGCGAAGGAAGCGGCAGCAGAAGGATTCGGCATCAACACCGATATCCTAGGAACTAACCTATTTAACCTCTCAATTCTGCTCGGTTTAGTCATCTTCTACGGCCGCAAAGTTCTCGGACAAATCCTCGGAGAACGTCAGTCGAAGATTGCTGAAGCTTTAGCCGAAGCTGAAGACCGGAAAAATATTGCCGCTAACGCCCTCGCCGAAGAACAGAAAAAACTCGCCCTGGCAAAACAAGAGGCCGAAAAAATTATCAATAATGCTCGAGATAGAGCTAAAACTGTCACCACCGACATCGCCGCCCAAGCCGAACTCGATATTCAAAGAATGCGCGAAAGTGCCGCTAAAGATCTCTCGGCGGAACAGGATCGCGTTTTAGTAGAATTACGCCAAAGAATTACCGCTTTAGCCTTAGCTAATGTGGAATCCCAATTAAGCGCCGGTCTGGAAGAATCGGTACAACAAACCCTAATTGATCGCAGTTTGGCCAACCTAGGAGGTAAATAGATGCAGGGAAGTTTAATCAGTTCAGAAATAGCCGAACCCTACGCCCAAGCATTACTTTCCGTCGCCCAAAGCAGCGGACAATTAGAAGCGATCGGCGGCGAAATTAAATCCCTCTTAGAATTGTTGGAAAATGCTCCCGATCTAAGAGCTTTTATCGGCAATCCTGTCATCAAAGAAGAAGCTAAAAAAGCCGTTCTTTCCCAAGTAATGGGGACCAGTGCCAATCCCTATTTAACTAACTTCATGATGTTATTAGTCGATAAACGTCGGATTCAATTTTTAGAACCCGTTTGTCAACAATATCTCACCCTGGCCAGAGCGCTGACCAACACCGTTTTAGCGGAAGTTTCCTCGGCCACCGAATTGAACGATAGCCAAAAACAAATCGTCATCGACAAAGTGAAAACCCTAACCGGGGCGAACGTGGTCGAACTGAAAACCAAAGTTGATACCAGCCTGATCGGTGGTGTGGTGATCAAAGTCGGTTCTCAGGTCTTTGATGCCAGCATTCGCGGTCAACTACAACGCCTCAGCCTCTCCCTGCGCTAAGGTCATCTAATCTCTCTTTTTTGCCGTTTTTTCACCTTCTAATTTTTTACTTTTTCCCAGATTAAACTATGGTAGCTATCAGACCCGACGAAATTAGTACAATTATTCGTCAACAGATCGAATCCTATAACCAAGAAGTACAGGTCTCCAACGTGGGAACCGTCCTGCAAGTGGGTGACGGTACTGCCCGCATCTACGGCCTACAACAGGCCATGTCGGGAGAACTATTAGAATTTGAAGATGGAACCGTCGGCATCGCCCTTAACCTCGAAGAAGATAACGTCGGTGCGGTGTTAATGGGTGACGGTTTCGGGATTAAAGAAGGCGGTACGGTGAAAGCTACCGGTAAAATCGCTCAGGTTCCCGTGGGTGATGCCTTAGTCGGCCGCGTGGTTGATGCCCTCGGTCGTCCCATCGACGGGAAAGGAGACATCCTCGCCAGCGAAACCCGTCTGGTGGAATCCCCCGCCCCCGGTATTGTCGCTCGCAAATCCGTCTGTGAACCGATGCAAACCGGCATTACCGCTATCGATGCCATGATTCCCGTCGGTCGTGGTCAACGGGAGTTAATTATCGGTGACAGAAAAACTGGTAAAACAGCGATCGCCATTGACACGATCATTAACCAGAAAAGCGAAGACGTAATCTGTGTCTATGTCGCCATCGGTCAAAAAGCCTCCACCGTCGCCCAAGTAATCGACACCCTCACCCAAAGAGGTGCCATGGATTACACCGTAGTGGTGGCCGCTAACGCTAACGACCCCGCCACCCTCCAGTATATCGCCCCCTATACCGGAGCTTCGATCGCTGAATACTTCATGTATAAAGGCAAAGCGACCCTAGTTATCTACGATGACCTCACCAAACAGGCTCAAGCTTATCGTCAGCTATCCCTGCTCATGCGTCGTCCTCCTGGTCGGGAAGCTTACCCCGGCGACGTTTTCTATCTCCACTCCCGTTTACTAGAGCGCGCCGCTAAACTCAGCGATGCCCTCGGTGGTGGTAGCATGACCGCCCTGCCGATTATCGAAACCCAGGCCGGTGACGTTTCTGCCTACATTCCCACCAATGTAATTTCGATTACTGACGGTCAGATCTTCCTCTCCACCGACCTCTTTAACGCTGGTTTCCGTCCCGCTATTAACGCTGGTATTTCCGTATCCCGCGTCGGTTCGGCGGCCCAAACGAAAGCGATGAAGAAAGTTGCTGGTAAATTAAAACTCGAATTAGCCCAGTTTGACGAATTAGAAGCTTTTGCTCAATTCGCTTCTGACCTTGATGCGGCCACCCAAGCACAACTGTCTCGCGGTCAACGTCTGCGTCAAATCCTGAAACAGCCCCAAAACTTCCCCCTCTCCGTTTGGGAACAGGTGGCGGTGGTTTATGCCGGTTTAAACGGTTATCTCGACGATATCGCCACCGATAAAGTTATCGATTTCTGCGCCGGTTTACGCGAATACCTGAAAACTAGCAAACCTCGCTACGTTGAGATCGTCAGCACCGAAAAACAACTCAACGACGAAGCAGAAGGCCTGCTCAAAGATGGTATCAACGAGTACAAACAAGCCTTTAAATAATCTCGGTAATCAGTAAATGAATGTTGGTAATGGGGGTTAGGTTTTAGGGGATGGGGTGTTGAGGTTTTGGGGTTTTGGGGTATTAGTTGAAATTTCCCGATCTCCCTATTTCCCAACCTCTCCATTCCCTCCTAAACCCTGAATCTTGACTGATGACTGATGACTGATAACTGATAACTGATAACTGAATTATGCCTAATCTCAAAGCGATTCGCGACCAAATTCAATCGGTCAAAAATACCAAAAAAATTACCGAGGCTATGCGTCTGGTGGCGGCCGCAAAAGTGCGACGCGCCCAAGAACAAGTTCTGTGTACCCGTCCTTTTGCCGATGCCCTCGCTCAGGTACTCTATAATCTCCAAGGTCGTTTAGCCTTTAGTGATGTTAATTTACCCCTGCTGGCCCAACGGGAAGTAAAAACCGTGGCTCTGTTGGTAGTCACAGGCGATCGAGGTCTTTGTGGCGGTTATAATACTAACGTCATCCGTCGTGCCGAACAACGGATGAATGAATTAAAAGAGCAAGGGATTAACTATCAATTAGTTATTGCTGGCCGGAAAGCGGCACAGTATTTCGAGCGCCGGAATGCTCCCATTGCCGCTAAATTTATTAACCTCGAACAGATTCCCACTGCCGATGAAGCTGGCACGATTGGGGATGAATTGCTTTCCTTATTTTTATCGGAAACAGTCGATCGAGTCGAGTTAATTTATACTCGTTTTATCTCCCTGATCAGTTCCACTCCCGTGATTCAAACCCTGTTACCTTTAACTACCCAAGGTTTAGCGGTACAGGATGACGAGATTTTCCGTTTGGTGACTAAAGAGGGAAAATTTAAGGTACAACGGGAAAAAATGGCCAGCCAACCGGCGCAGGTTTTTCCCCAAGACATGATTTTTGAGCAGAATCCCGTCCAAATTCTCGATTCTCTCCTACCTTTGTACTTAAATAACCAATTACTGCGCGCCCTCCAGGAATCAGCAGCTAGTGAATTAGCCGCCCGGATGACGGCGATGAGTAACGCCAGCGAGAACGCCAGCGAGTTAATTGGCACTTTAAGCCGTACCTATAACAAAGCGCGTCAAGCCGCTATTACCCAAGAATTGTTAGAAGTAGTAGCGGGGGCCAACGCTCTCTAGATTTAAGACAGTTTTTCTTGTGATTATCAGTAGGAGTGATTATTTTCACTCCTTTTTTTTCGTTTAGATAGCGGTAAACTATTAGCCTTAGTTACCAGAAGGCCGCTCCCCTATCATATTTGGAAGATATTGTCAAGGAATTTTTGTTAATGTTAAAGGTCTCATTTTTTCAGACCTTTGTAGCAATAATTTACAAAAAAATTAGATGATCTGTATTGATCGTCACTTAGAATTTTAAAAGTGGCTTGTCTGGAGTAAAACTACCAGCATTTTCTTCCCTAACCCATTCAAAAATTTTGATCGAATCGTTACTTCTTAATTGCTTTTTGGGATCAGTCGGCTTTACGGCTCTCCCACAATTATGAACTTATGTAACAAGTTTTCTTGCCACTGCATAAAAATTAAGCCTCCTCCGCAACAAGTAATAGAGGCCAAACAAAAAGGAGTTTTTACCATGACTAGCGCGGCTAATTCTGGCAATATCTTGATGGGATTGGGACTAGAAGCCATTCTTGCTCAATTTGCCAATTCAGAAACCTATTATCAAAGCTTAACCGCAATTTTCGGCAATCAGTACGACACCAGTAAAGCGGAAACCCTACGCATTCAATGGCAAAGAGGAGATTTTAGTAACTTGCCAGCGATCGTAGTCCTCCCCGCTGATCGCTTACCCGGCGCGCGCGGAGCCTACTCGAGCGCCACCGATACTATTTATATCGCCGATCGCCAGATAAGTTCCGAGGGATTGGTGAACCTTCTTCTCGAAGAAATCGGTCACGCGATCGATCACTCTTTGAACCCGATCGATACAAAAGGGGACGAGGGCGCGATTTTTGCCGCTTTCGTCCTCGGACAGGAGCTATCGCCGGAAATTCTGAACCGATGGCGGGAAGAAGACGATCACGCGATGATCGTGGTGGACGGACGAGAGCTAGTGGTCGAAAAGCAGGATATCGTCGGTACGAACAATGACGATAATCTACAGGGAACTGCGAGCGCAGATATCATTGAGGGATTAGCCGGAAACGACACGATTTTCGGCGGGGGGGGTGACGATACCCTCTACGGGGACGGCGGTTCCGATTTCTTCTTTACCGAGGCGGGGAACGACATCATCGACGGTGGGGGGGGAACCGATACCTTCGTCGGCAATTATCGGAACGCGATCAGCAACGTCATCATGACCTACAGTATCGCGACCGGGAGCGGGACGATCCAGGTGGGGGGAGAAAGAGATGCCTTTACCTCGATCGAGAGTTTTAGCGGTTTTCTGGGTTCCGCATTCGACGATTATCTATTCGGCGGAACCGCCAACGATAACAATATCGACGGGGGCGCGGGCAACGATACGGTTTTCGCCAACAGTGGCGATGACTCGGTGTACGGTAAGAACGGGAACGATTACCTCGACGGGGGAAGCGACAACGACGAACTCTACGGCAACGAGGGAAACGATTCCCTCTACGGAGGCGATGGAAACGATTTTCTCATCGGCGGTAACGGGAACGATCTCGTTGACGGCGGCGCAGGGGGCGATATTCTCTACCAAGACGCGGGCAACGATTCTCTCTACGGTGGTAACGGAATCGATACCTACCGCGCCGACTACAACGCCTCCGCAGCGCGGGTAGTAATGACCTACTCAATCACCTCGAGTAACGGGACGATCACCGTCGGGAGCGAACGGGACTTTTTCTACTCGATCGAGAAATTCGATAACTTCATCGGTAGTTCCTTCAACGATGTCCTCTTCGGGGGGTCGGGCAATGACTCCAATATTCAAGGTGGCGCAGGCAACGATACCATCTCTGGCAATCAGGGCAATGATACCCTCTCCGGCGATAGTGGCGACGATATTCTCAACGGCGGTTCCGATAACGATTATCTCCTCGGTGGTCTCGGGAACGATGTCGTGAACGGCGATAGCGGCGATGATACCCTCGTCGGGGGTAGCGGCAATGACACCCTGAACGGGGGTGTAGGAACCGATCTCTACGATACGACTTACAACACTTCCCCGACGGCGATAACGATGGACTACGGCGGCACTTTGGGAAACCCGCGGATTATCGTCGGGAATCAAACAGATTTATTAATCTCTGTAGAACGCCTCTTTCTCATCGGCACGGAATTTAACGATTCCCTCCTCGGTGGTAGCGGTAACGACCCCAACGTAAGCGGGGGAAAAGGAAACGATACCGTTGTCGGTAACGGCGGCGATGACGTTCTTTACGGCGATGACGATAACGATCTCATCTACGGGGACGGGGGAAGAGATACCGTGTACGGCGGCGATGGGGTCGATACCCTCTACGGCAACCCCGGCAATAACGTCCTCTACGGCGGCGAGGATAAAGATCTCCTCTACGGGGGTAACGATGCCGATACCATCTACGGCGAGAATCACGACGATACCCTCTACGGCAACGGGGGAAACGATTCTCTCTTCGGCGGCAATGGAGCCGATAACCTCGACGGGGGCGACGGCAACGATGATCTTGACAGTGGGGAAGGCAATGATTCCCTCTTCGGTGGCGCAGGAGATGATCGATTGTTTTCGTCGAATGGAAACGATACCGTCGATGGCGGTGCGGGAACCGATACCTACTCGATCGATTTTTCCGGTAGCCCAGTTTTCATGACCTACGATACCGCCACGGGTAACGGTACGGTAATTAGTGGGAATAAAGTCGATACGCTGATCTCGATCGAGCGTTGCAATCTATCCGGTACGGAGGATAACGATTTTATTCTCGGCGGTTCGGGATCGGATAGTGTTCGTTTTAGCACATCAGAAGGTCTCCGCGGCAACGGCGGCGATGATACCATCGACGGTAATAGCGGGGAGGACTTGCTTTTCGGGGAGGACGGGAACGATTTTCTCATCGGCGGTTGGGGATCGGATACCCTGTACGGGGAAGATGATAACGATCGCCTGATCGGGGTCAACCCCAACGCAGCCACCCCCGGACAGAACGAACAGGACAATCTCTACGGGGGAGCGGGGGCGGATCTGTTCATCCTCGGTGGCGCGAACTGGATCGGCTACGATGACGGTAACACGCGCAATGATGGCTATCAGGATTACGCCGATATCCAAGATGCCGATTTTTCCGAGGGTGATCGGATTCAACTACGCGGTTCGCGAGCGGACTATCTCGTCCAACAACAACCTTTCCGTAGCGACACAGTAGAAATTTACCTTATTAAACCTTTGGGGGAACGCGATGAACTGATCGCTCGGGTCAGAGGCTATACCAGTCTAGGCGACGAGGTTTTTGTCTTCGTTCCCGCCGCTCCCGTAACCAGGATCACCGTGGCTGTCACCGATGCCAGCGCGGGCGAGCCGGCCAACGCGGGCGTTTTTACCCTCACCCGAAGCGGGAATATAGGGAACGCGCTGACCGTGAACTATCTCCTTGCTGGGTCGGCTACCAACGGGGTAGATTACAGTAATCTCACCGGAAGAGTTACTTTCGCGGCGGGAAGTAGTACCGCCACCGTCACGATTAACCCGATCGAGGATACGGCAATCGAGGGGAACGAAGTCGTTCTTTTACAGATCTCCGAGGGAACTGGCTACACCCTCGGAGCCACCAGCGGCGCGGTTATCACCCTCACCGATAACGATGTTTACACGGTGATCGAACCTGCGAGTTTAGGCAGTAATATCACCCTCGTCCGCGACTCGGCCAATCGTCTCTACGCGCGATCGAGCGAAGAAACCCTCCCGCTTTATAGCCTAGAGGATACGCCACTCCGGATCGGTCAATATCCCGATTGGCAAGCACTCGCGGTCGAGCGGATCGACGGACTCAACCAGATTTTATGGAAAAATACCCGCAATAACTATCTTCAGGTTTGGTACACCGATACGAATTGGCGTTGGCTCGGCGGGGATAGTACAAACGGATTAAATACCCTAGATGCGTACAATCTAGAGAAAAAATTCCAGTTCGATGCCAACGGAGACGGCCGGATCGGTATGACCTTCACCAACCTTGAAGCGGCGGGATCGGTTGCGATCGTCCGGGATACCCTGAACCGACTCTACGCCCGAACGAGCTTAGGAGATACGGCGATCGGGGCGATTAACGGTACACCTCTGACGGAAACCTCGAATCCTGGACGACAGATTCTCGGCGCGGAAACGCTAAACGGAATTAATCAGATCGTCTGGCGAAACACGACGACGAACGCGCTCGAACTTTGGACAATGGACGCGGACTGGCAGTTTGCGGGAAATGACGCTCCGATCTCCCCCACCTCCCCGACGGCATTACAATTAGAGCGGGATTTCGAGATGGATCTGAACGGCGACACCGTGATCGGTCGTTTACCGAACCTGTCGGACATCACCCTAACCGTTTCCCCAGCTACCGTCACCGAGAACGGTACACCGAACCTCCTGTACACCTTCACCCGTCGCGGCCCGCTCACCAATCCCCTCACAGTCAACTTCAACGTCACGGGAACTGCAACTTTGACCACCGACTACACCCAAACTGGGGCACTCACTTTTACCGCGACTGGGGGAACGGTACGCTTTAACGCGGGTGCAAGTACGGCGATCGTCACCATCGATCCCGTCGGCGACGCGCTCATCGAACCCAATGAAACCGTCTCTCTCGCGATCGCTCCAGGAACCGATTACACCCGTGGGACGACGGAAGCCATCACGGGAACGATCGCCAACGACGATCTACCGACCCTGACGATCGATAACCTGATCTTCCTGGAGGGATTGGAAGCGAACGCATTGATCCCCGTCCGTCTTAACGGCCCTTTCGGTGAACCGATCCGCGTCAACTACACCACCACCAACGGCACAGCGATCGCTGCTACGGATTACACCTCGTCCTCGGGAATTTTGACGATTCCGGCCAATACAACCACCGCTTTTATTCGCGTCCCGATCGCTAACGATACCCTCAACGAAGCGGACGAAACATTTACCGTTACCCTGTCCAACCCAGTCAACGCCACGATCGCCCGGGCGATGGCGACGATCACCATCACCGATACTCTCGAAAGCAATGTCAGCACCGTCCTCACAAATGGGTTAGAAAACCTACAACTGATTGGCACGGATCCGATTAACGGCACTGGTAACGCAGGTAATAATCGCATCACAGGTAATAGTGGCAATAATATCCTCAATGGTGACTTAGGAAATGATACTCTCGCAGGTAATGCGGGTAATGATACTCTCACGGGTGGAGCAGGAATTGATCAAATTGAATATCGCTCTACTCGTGCTTTTGTTGCCAGCGATTTTGGGGTAGATACGATCAGCGATTTCGTGGTTAATCAAGATAAAATTGTCCTGAGCAAAACCACTTTTGCTGCTTTAACCAGTGCGGTTGGTAATGGTTTTAGTCAAGCTAGTAATTTCGCCGTCGTTGCTAATAATAGTTTAGTTGCCGCTAGTAATGCTTTTATTGTTTATAGCAGTGGCACTGGCCATCTATTCTATAACCAAAATGGTAGCGCAGCGGGTTTGGGAACCGGTGCCAATTTTGCGGTTTTAACTGGTAATCCTAGCCTAACAGCCAACGATTTCCTCTTGGTGGCTTAATCCAAAACAGTAGTCAGTTATCAGTTTTTGTCAAATTTACAGTTTTAGGAGTGCAGGATTGATCGCCAGTTTAATAGTTGAATATTCCTAGCATTATCGGGGAAAATCTCAGCAAAGTTTTTCGGCAGCAAAAGCCTAACATTAACCGCAACAGGGACCTGCGTTAAAATAATCTACCAAGTCTTAAGGAAGACTCGATTAAGCCCAAAAGAGTATAAACTCAAGTACATATACTCTAATACACTTAGTCCCAATATATAGCAATTCTCTGACTCATGAGGTACAGTAGCAACAGTGAGTAAACCAATTGCGAATATCTTTTTGAGTAACTTCTAACATAGCTAATTCAATCCCTTCTATTAAGTCTTTGTAAGTTCTTGCCT
>NZ_JADEXY010000016.1 GCF_015206885.1 Microcystis aeruginosa LEGE 91341
CTCTTTTATGAGTTTTGAGAAATTCGTCATCAGGGCAAACTACCTATTGTGAGGTGAATAAGTTGTCTAGATTCTATCTATAATAGCATTTTTTGTCTGACTTTTCTCAACGTTCAACACTTCTGGTTTTAACGCCTAAATTTAAGCGGACTTTCCGTAAGTTTGTTCTCAGAAATCCTCAACGACAGAAAGCGATTGAGAAGACATTGGCACAAATGAGGGAAGATATTTATTTTTTGAGCTTGGGAACTCATTCATTAAGAGGGGAATTATTGGGACTTAAAGCTTGTTCTTGTGGTTATGATTGTCGGATTATTTTTTCTATAGAAATTGAGCCAGACACCCAGGAGGAAGTTATTATTTTACTAGACATTGGCACTCATGATGAAGTGTATTGATAAAATAGGAAAAACTAGAAAGCAATCCTGCGGGTTTCGGCGTTGCGGTACACATATATTTATAATAAATAATAAGATAAATTTGGCTCTCTTAGGTTTGGTGGGTCTAAGATACAGTCCTGGTGACGAGCGAGTGGATCAAACCACAAAGACACAAAGGACACAAAGATTGATCGCTCCTATATAAGTTAAACTGATCACACAAAGAATAAGATATCCCAGGTTTTTATCGAGAGTTAAGAGGTAAAATGATGACTTTGCAAGAAATGATCAAATCTTTTGAGAATTTATCAGAGGATGAACAAGAGTCATTGTTAGAGATTTTGTCTCAATATAGAGCTAAAGCAAGAGAAAGAGAAATTTTAGCTAATTTTAAGGAATTGAAAGAGGCGATCGCTACTGGAACGGCCAGAAGGGGAACCGTAGAAGATTTGATTGCTGATTTGAATGAGGATTAACCATGGATTTAATATGGAGTGATGGGTTTAAGCGTTCGTTTAAGAAGCTAATCAAGAAAAATCCCCAGTTAAAACCTAAAATTTTCGATGTACTTAGAAAACTGGCAGAAGACCCATTTACACTGTCTTTAAAAACCCATAAGTTAAGTGGTAATTTATAAGGATTATGGTCTTGTACTGTAGCTTACGATTGTCGAATTATTTTTAGTTTTTCGGAAGATGGAGAATATTTAGAAGTTATCATCTTGTTAATTGATATTGGTAGTCACGATCAGGTGTACAGAAAATAGGATATACTGGAAAGCGATCCTGCGGGTTTCGGCGTTGCGGTACACATATATTTATAATAAGATAAATTTTTCCTAATCGTTAGGATTTCTTTTAAGATAGGATTTAAACACAGGATTAATGGGAAAATAGGACGAGGTTTCTGATGGTAATTTATCCAGTAAACAGCGTCTCATTAATGACTGAATAGCTGCCCAAAATTGGGATTGAGAAAGGTCAAGATTAGCAGTTTTGGGAAATTTTTCTACCGCTTCAGTTTGATTAGCTAACCAGTGCATCACCTTTTTTTCTGTTGCGGATAAACGCTGTAAATGACATTCGATCGAGTTTTCTATATCCCCTAAATAAATTTCATTTTTCATTTGTTCTAAAAATAAGGATACTTCTCCATCAAATAGTTCAATAATGGTTGAGGAGATAATATTTAACCAGTTAGGATGACCTTGATAAAGTTCCCTCAGTTCTGTCCATTTCTCCTCACTTTTTAAACCGTATTCTTTGAATATTTCTTCAAATTCTGTTGTTAAACCTTGCAGGTATAAAGTTTTAATTTTATCGGATTTTAAGGTGACAAAATCTCTGGGAAGTTCCCAACTAATTAAAATCCAACAACTTTGATGAGATGTGGTAGCGATTTGCTGAAAAAATTTATGATAGTCCTGACAGTCGCTTAAATATTTACCTGCTAATTCCCCCAGTTTAAAAATATTCTGCACATCATCAAGAATAATTAAACAACGATAGGAGCTTAGATAATCTATTATATCAGGTAAGGGGGTTGATAGAGGTTGGGCGAAAAACTGTTTTAGATCATCTTTGAGAGCGATTAATTGAGGAATATTTTCCAGACTGCGATAAATAATATAATCAAATTGTGGGGCAATTTCTGAAATTAATTTAAGGATTAAAGCTGTTTTTCCAATTCCAGTTAACCCATAAATAGTAATTAATCGAGTTTTATTATCTAGCCATTCTTTTAAGGTTGATATTTCTAACTTACGTCCATAGTTATACCTTAATTCTGGGGCTTTTGTTAGGTTAATTATTGGGTATTGATGATCATTATCTGGAAAATTTGAAGACTTTTTTAAGTTATTTTCTGAGTGGGGGTTATTTTCTCTACAGATATTAACACGACTATTGCTAATATTATTATGTGGAGAGTTAACAAAGTGATAAATAGTAGATGAAGCTTTATTTTCTAAAATAGAACGAACATTAGACTTTTTTATATCTTCTTGAAAAATATCTGATAACAGTTGCCATAATTTCCATGCTTCTTTTTTTATATGGTCATAACTGCGCTGATTATCTTTGGCAATTTCTTCGTAATCTTGATGTTCCCAAATACCCTGTAAGATGGATTCTTGCAATGAATCAAGATGTTTACCGGTTTTCTCTAATACCTGTTTATCTGTCCATTCTAAAAGGGTTTGAATATCCATATA
This sequence comes from Microcystis aeruginosa LEGE 91341, assembly GCF_015206885.1. Classification (GTDB taxonomy): domain Bacteria; phylum Cyanobacteriota; class Cyanobacteriia; order Cyanobacteriales; family Microcystaceae; genus Microcystis; species Microcystis aeruginosa_H. The sequence goes on from NZ_JADEXY010000016.1 coordinate 2,593, forward strand.
AGTAAGTGATAGAACATTTGTATTGCTGGTTGGTATAAGGGAACAGATTTTATTTTTCTCGTTTTCTTATAAATATTTGCCAAATTATTTTATTTCTGACATTTAAACCTCCTGATTTGTTTCCGACTGTCACCTGTTACTTAATCGATTAATATTAATGCCAATGCTTGATTAATAATTTTATTTTTATCAATCATAGCTTCAATTTCTTCTGCTTTATATATACCCTCAAAAGCTTCTAATGATGCTTGTCTTAAAGCTGAAAAATAAGCATCATCTAAAGTTTCCTTTAACTCTTCTATTGTTAGATAATTTCCTCCAGTTTTACGTCGTTGATTAATGCGTTGAATCTGTTTAACAGAATTAGAAATAGAGGTTTCCCATGAGCGGGTACTGCGTTTTTCTGCTTGCTGTTTAATCAGATGTAATAGAACAATAATACTAAAGCTAAAAATCTTATTGAGCTTATCATCTTTGCTCATTTCTGTCATTTCCTCTACCAGGAGCAAGGCATCGGGAATATTGCCAGCTAGTAATAGATTTTTTAACTCTAATAATTCTTCCATTTTTTGCCTTTTTTTTACTGATTAACCTCTTAATTTAGTAATTTGTCCTGCATTTAAATTAACCCAAGTTGCTAGTTATAAGCTTCGCTAGTTCGATCCCCCTAAATCCCCCTTTTTAAGGGAGACTTTGAGTCTGTTTCCCTCCTTAAAAAGGGAGACTTTGAGTCTGTTTCCCTCCTTAAAAAGGGAGACTTTGAGTCTGGTTCCCCCCTTTTCAAGGGGGGCTAGGGGGGATCGAACCTAGAAATCAAATTTAGCCTTTTTTATGATCCTTGCCCTCCTTTTTGCCACTAAATCCCACTTTATCCCACGAAAATTATTATATCAGAAAATCCAAAATGGCCACAAATTCCCATAGACAAAACCAAAGTGAACATCTAGATTGTAAGAATCACTCAGTTTTTTGGATTTTTATCAGGTTATGAACAAGATACTAGCTAATTGTATCAGCTTAGGGATCGGATTGGGTGCGATCGGGGTAACTTTCCCCGCACAAGCCGCCTCTTTTCAGGGATTAGGGTTCTTGCCGGGGGATGGTATCAATTTCAATAGTCGTGCTAATGGAGTATCAGCCGATGGGTCTGTGGTGGTTGGTGATAGTTTTGGTGAGGCATTCCGTTGGACACAAGCAACGGGGATGGTCGGACTAGGGGATTTATCTGGGGGTAGTTTCGAGAGCGATGCTACTGGAGTATCAGCCGATGGGTCTGTTGTGGTTGGTAGCGGCACAAGTGCTAATGGTAATGAGGCATTCCGTTGGACACAAGCAACGGGGATGGTAGGACTAGGGGATTTACCTGGGGGTGGTTTCTCGAGCGATGCTACTGGAGTATCAGCAGATGGATCTGTTGTGGTTGGGTACAGTGAGAGTGAGAGTGCTATTGGTGGTGTTGAGGCATTCCGTTGGACACAAACAACGGGGATGGTCGGACTAGGGGATTTACCTGGGGGTTTACCTGTGGTTGGTTTCTATAGCAATGCTGCTGGAGTATCAGCAGATGGATCTGTTGTTGTTGGTTTCAGTCAAAGTGCTATTGGTTTTGAGACATTCCGTTGGACACAAGCAACGGGGATGGTAGGACTAGGGGATTTACCTGGGGGTGGTTTCTCGAGCAGGCCTTTGGGGGTATCAGCCGATGGGTCTGTTGTGGTTGGTATCGGCAATAGTGCTAATGGTCGGGAAGCATTCCGTTGGACACAAGCAACGGGGATGGTAGGACTAGGAGATTTATCTGGGGGTATTTTCTCTAGCGATGCTTCAGGAGTATCAGCAGATGGGTCTGTTGTTGTCGGTGGTGGCACAAGTGCTAATGGTAATGAGGCATTTATCTGGAATAGTACCCAAGGGATGCGGAGCTTACAAGAGGTTTTAACTAATGATTATGGTTTAAATTTAACGGGTTGGACTTTGACTTATGCCAATGCAATTTCTGCTGATGGGTTAACAATTGTGGGTAGTGGAATTAACCCCAGTGGTAATACTGAAGCTTGGATTGCTCGTTTAAATCCGCAAAATAATCCATCTGTACCGGAGCCTAGTTCTATATTAGGGTTAGGGCTGTTTTCTTTGGTGGGTTTTTTAATTAAGAAACGGTCATAATATAACCTAACTTTGATGGGAAAGTCCATAAATTACCTATTTTTGGCATTTCAATCAGTTAGCATCTAAATCATTAGATAAAAGGGCATCCTCGAAAAGGGGTGCTTTTTTGTTGTTCGGATGTATCGATCGAGCTACTCTGTTCTCACTCAACAAGCTCGGAGAAAGCGGGTTTCTTAACAAAAAATCTGAGCGTTAATTTAGATATTTACCAGAAACCCGCTTTCTGTTGCACTGACTGATAAGTATTGATATTGACTGATAACTGATAACTCAGGTTAACTAACTATTTTTCGCCTCTAATTTGGTCAAACGACTTTTAAGTTCCTGATTTTCCTGTTTCATTTTTTCTAATTCCTCGCGAATTTCCTGAATTGCTTTGTCGGAACCTAATTTTTTCTGGACTTTTTGTACTGCTTCCTCCGCTACACGACGCACGCGACCATCGGGAGTTTGATCGCTCAAAGCTTGTAAAATAGCGATAGCTTTGGTATTTTCTATCTGTCCTAAAGCGTTACACAGTGCCACCTGCGTCAAGAAAAAAGTTTCCTTGGCAATGGTTTCTAAACGTTCCAAAATTACGGTTAATTTATCCGTGGTTTGTCCGGAAGAAATCGCTCCTAGGGCGCGGATAGCGGCTAATCTCAGGGGTTGAGGCGTGCCTAAAGCCGTGTAGGTCAAAATTGACTCCAAAGCCGCCGGCGAGGTTTTTAACTGGCTTAAACCCCCAATTGCGCCCGCTCTTACTACCTCATTCCACCCCTTTCTTGACTGTAAAATGTGATTGAGCAGGTCAATAATTTCCCCTTCTTTATTTTGCAATTGTCCCACGGCCATGGAGCCTAATCCTCGCGCTGTGGCTGCTTCCACATAATAACTAGCATCTCCAGCTTCTAGTAGGGATTTAAGCGCGTTATAACTATCTAAGGTTTTAATTTCACTTAATCCCTCGACCACTGCCCGACGTACTTGTGCTTTTTCGTCGTTTAAACCTTTAATTAAAGCAGTAACTGCCTGATCTAAACCAAGAGTTGCTAACTGTTTGGCCACCTCCACACGCACCCCCCAAAAAGGCTCATTTTCTAGGGATGTTCCTAAAGCTTCGATCGCTTCTAAACCGCCTTTTTTAGCAATGGCCGTCGCTGCATAGATACGGGAAATCGGGTCGGGATCCTGTTGTAATTGCGCTTTTAATTCGGCGATGGGATACTCAAGAGTGACGGTTTTGAGGAAATTATTACCCCGATCAAACTTGACAAAATCGGGCTTTTGTGCTAGGGGAAAATAGAAACTTTGTTCTTTTTGGTGAATCCGCAGATTGTAGGTAAGATCCTCAGAGTTGAGATAGGCAAAAGCGACAGGAATTTTCAAGTCGAATAGTTCCTTTTCATCCTGAGTTTGAGTGACAGTTAATTGGGCTAAATTATTCTCATTATCCCAACTGTAAGCGACCTTATAATCGGGATGACCACCGCGATAAACGTACTGATCAAAGAGGAATAATAAATTGTAGCCAGTCGCTTTTTCGATCGCCCGTAATAAGTCCACAGTTTCTACGGTTTTATAGGCATTATCCCGCACAAAAGTCTGAATCGCTTTTGCGAATAAATCTTCACCTAAAATAGAGCGGATCATGTGATAAACACAAGCAGCTTTTTCGTAGAGATGACGATCATAAAGTTCGATCGCTTCTCGATAAACATGAGTAACAATCGGACGACGATAGCGGGAAGCATCTTCTTCTAAATAACTTCTTGCTTCCCCTAATAAATAATAACTAGCATCAGCTTGTCCGTATTCCGATTCTGTCCATAAAACCTCAGAATAGGAAGCCATTCCCTCTTTAATCCAAGCGTGAGACCAGTGTTTAATCACCACTAAATCACCGAACCATTGATGAGCTAATTCATGGGCAACTAAGCTTTCTGTCCAAGTATAATCGATGCTGGCTCTTTGATCAATTAAACAGCGATCGGTTAAAATTGTGGTGGAAGTATTTTCCATCCCACCAAAGATAAAATCATCTACACAAACTTGTGCGTATTTAGGATAGGGATAGGGATAACCAAACTTTTGGCTAAAAAACTCGATCATACGGGGAGTTTTACCCATACTTCTTTGTCCCTCTTCTTCCCGTCCTTTTTCCACATAATAAGTGACAGGAACACCATTCCATGAGTCGCATAATTCGGCAAAATCTCCCACCGCAAGAGTCATTAAATAGGTAGGATGAATTTGCTTTTGTGACCAGTGATAAATTCTGTCCTCACCAACGGGTTCCACCGAGATTAATTCCCCGTTAGAAATAGCCATATAGGGTTGGGGAATTTTAACCCGAATTTCGGAGGTAGCTAATTGGCCGGGGTAATCAAAACAGGGAAACCAAAAGCGAGAATCTTCATCTTCTCCCTGGGTCCAAACTTGCATCGGTTTGTCAGGATAATATTCGTCGGGTCTGATAAAATATAATCCCCGTTGTGGTTGGTTAACTTGATAGTTAATCGTCAGGATAATCGGTTTCTCGGTGGTGGGTTGTAGCAGATGAATGGTCAGCAAAGAACGATCATAGTCAAAGGGTTGACTGATACCTTCAATGAACACAGAATTAATATTTAAATCCACCGCATCTAGGGTTAAACTGCTAATTCCCTGACGAATGGGGGTGAGGGTAATCTGACAGCTACCCTCAAAACTTTGTCCGGGAATATCAATAATTAAATCGAGAAAAATATGATTAACTTGTCCGGGTCGATCGGGGTTATAATGGGGTTTAGCCCCCGGTAACTCAAAGGGTTGACGCTGATTATTTTCCGTGTCGATGGTGAGATGAGACATATTAGCCCTAACTTGCTGATTTTTGTCCGGTAAACTTAAATTAACACGATCGGTCGTCCCTTTCTTTGCTAACAATAATCCCACCCCTATGAATCTCCCCTCCTTTCTCTGGTTATGGAAAATTGCCGCTTGGTCGATGGGATTTTCCCTCTTTGCCTATTTTTTACTAGCGGTTTCGGGGGTAAACATGGGTTATCGACGACTTGCGGGCCAATCTCGACCGAAATGGTTAAGACCCTTTCATCTCCTCAGCGGCCTGATCATGGTTGCTTTGGTCTTAATTCTGCTGGGAATCGGATTAGTGGGAACAATCGGTCATTATGGCAGTTTAGGCCACTCTTCCCACCTGATAGCGGGTTTATCGGTGGTTTTTCTGGTTTTTGTTTCGGCAATTAGCGGCCTGAACATTACAACTCGTCCACCCCTAGCGCGGTCTCTCCACATCGGCACTAATCTTTTATTGTTTCTGGGTTTTCTTTTTGTTACCCTAACAGGATGGGATGTTGTCCAAAAATATCTACAATAAAAATAGTCGGCGATCGAGTGGAGACTGTTCGATCGAGAAAAACTAGCTATCTCATCCCGAAAAATCGCTTTTTAGTGATAGAATACTCACCCCCAAATCATTATGCAAACCGTCGAATCACAAGCTATTAACACCATGTCAGTGCCAAAAAAAGGGATACCAGTAACAATTATTACTGGGTTTCTTGGTAGTGGCAAGACTACTCTCCTCAATCATATTCTCAGCAATCAACAGGGATTAAAAACTGCTGTTCTTGTCAATGAATTTGGCGAAATCGGTATCGATAATGAACTGATTATCAGCAGTGATGACAGCATGGTAGAATTAAATAATGGCTGTATTTGCTGCACGATTAACGAGGATTTAATTCAAGCAGTTTATAAAGTTCTCGAACGTCCCGAAAAAATCGATTATTTAGTCGTAGAAACCACGGGATTAGCCGATCCTTTACCGGTAGCTTTAACCTTTTTAGGGACGGAATTACGGGAAATGACCCGTTTAGATTCCATTGTCACTATGGTGGATTGTGCTAATTTTAGCCTCGATTTATTCAACTCGCAAGCAGCCTTAAGTCAAATCACCTACGGTGATATTATTGTTCTCAATAAAACTGATCTAGTGGATGAAGGGGATGTGGATTCTTTAGAAATAAGAATCCGGGACATGAAGCAAGGAGCGAGAATTCTTCGTACTAGCAAAAGTCAGGTTCCTTTACCCTTAATTCTCAGCGTCGGACTATTTGAATCGGATAAATATTTCGACACAGAAGAAGAACACCACGACCATCATCACCACGACCACGACCATTGCGATCATGATCACGATCATCATCACCACGATCATGATCATCACGACCATTCCAATCATTTAGAGGTGGATGGATTTACTTCTATTTCCTTTGCTAGTGACCGACCTTTTTCGATTCGGAAGTTCCAATATTTCCTCGATAATCAGTTACCGGAAAGCGTTTTCCGCGCTAAGGGTATTCTCTGGTTTGATGAAAGTCCTAAACGTCATATTTTTCACCTCAGTGGTAAACGTTTTACTCTCGAAGATGACGAGTGGAAAGGTACTCCGAAAAATCAGCTAGTTCTTATCGGTCAAAATCTCGATCATGAAACCCTAAAAGAACAAATTAACAGTTGTCTCATTTTACCTGCTGTCAATCGCGGTAAAGGATTTGGGAAATAGATAACCATCTCTTGCGGGGGTGTTAGCCTAGGGTAACACACCCCCATCACCTAAATTCCCCACTTCCCCCAATTATTTATTTTTATTCGGGTACTTTTCCTCCTAAAGATTCCACGATCAATCGAGTATTTTCTTTCAGCATTTTTACATAACTATCCCCCCTAGTACCCACCGCACCGATGGAATCAGAATATAATTGTTGTGGTGCTAATTTCACCCCCGCTTCTTCGGCTACAGTGGTAATTAAAGCGGGATTAATAGTAGTCTCGGCAAAGATAGCAGGAACCTGGAGATTTTTAATAGCATCGGCTAAGTTTTTCACCGTTTGGGCGCTTGGTTGTTCTTCGGTACTAATGCCAATTAAAGTTCCCGCTACTTTTAAACCATAGGCATGAGCATAATACTGAAAAGCGTCATGAGTGGTGACTAATTGTCTTTGGGAAGGGGGGATAGTTTCAATAGCCGCAGTAATCCAGCGATCAAGATTTTCTAATTCTGCGATTAATTGGGCGGCATTTTGGGTAAAAATTTCTTTATCTTCGGGACTTAATTCAATCAATTGATCTCGAATTTTTTCCACCATAATTATACCATTTTTAGCCGAACCCCAAACGTGGGGATCGGGGACTTTCTGCCCCTCTTTTTCTAGTTGTAAAGGCTTGATTGCTTCTCCCACAGCCACTTTTTTAGCTTTAATTCCCGTAGAATTGATCATTTTAATTAACCCTGGTTCGAGATTATAACCGTTATAGAGAATTAAATCGGCTTTTTCTAAAGCCACACTATCGGCGGGAACCGGTTCATAAACGTGGGGATCATCCCCCGGTTTTAAAATGTCTTGATGGTCAATTTCTTCACCGCCTACTCGTGCGGTTAAATCGGCGATAATTGTGCTAGTGGAGATTACCTTGGGTTTTTGGTTATCGGTGGTATTAACCGAGGCATGACAAGCAACCAATCCCAAAAATAAACAGGATAAAATTAGTTTTTTCATCAAGAAATAGAGATGAGGGGTTAGAGGTTAGAGATGAGCGGAAATGGCATTGATATCTATCCTGATTTTTTTCCTGACTAAAGACTCCTTTTACTATTAAAATAGAGAATAGAGAAGGTGTAAATTGAAGAGATATGGATAACCAAGCCCCGATTAAACTACCGAAAACCAGCGAATCCGACCACCTCAAGCGCATTCGCCACACCACCTCCCATGTTATGGCCATGGCGGTGCAGAAATTATTCCCGAAAGCCCAAGTTACTATCGGGCCTTGGACTGAAACCGGATTTTACTACGATTTTGATGTGCCAGAACCTTTTACCGATAAGGATCTCAAGGACATCAAAAAAGAGATGGTCAAAATTATCAATAAAAAACTGCCGGTGATTCGCGAGCAAGTTTCTCGGGAAGAGGCGGAAAAGCGCATTAAAGCGATTAATGAACCCTATAAGCTGGAAATTCTGGCGGGAATTCAAGAACCCATCACCCTTTATCATCTTGGGGACGCTTGGTGGGATTTGTGCGCCGGTCCGCACCTAGACAATACAAGTGAACTAGACCCGAAAGCGATCGAATTAGAGACGGTAGCGGGTGCTTATTGGCGTGGGGATGAGAATAAAGCCCAATTACAGCGCATTTACGGCACAGCCTGGGAAAATCCCCAACAATTAGCCGAATACAAGCGCCGTAAGGAAGAAGCACTGAAACGGGACCATCGGAAATTAGGCAAAGAATTAGGTTTATTTATTTTCTCTGATTCTGTCGGGCCGGGGTTGCCTTTATGGACACCCAAAGGAACTTTAATTCGTTCTTTGTTGGAAGATTTTCTGAAAAAAGAACAGTTAAAACGCGGTTATTTACCTGTAGTTACTCCCCATATTGCTCGCGTCGATTTGTTTAAAATTTCCGGTCACTGGCAAAAGTACAAAGAAGATATGTTTCCCATGATGGCAGACGATGAGGAATCTGCTAGTAAGGAAATAGGATTTGTCCTCAAACCGATGAACTGTCCTTTTCATATTCAAATCTATAAAAGTGATTTGAGATCCTATCGGGAATTGCCGATGCGTTTGGCAGAATTCGGGACGGTTTATCGTTACGAACAATCGGGAGAATTGGGAGGATTAACTAGAGTTCGCGGTTTTACCGTCGATGATTCCCATTTGTTTGTCACTCCCGAACAATTAGACAAGGAATTTTTAAGCGTTGTTGATTTAATTTTGACGGTGTTTAAGAGTTTACAATTAAAGAATTTTAAGGCGCGATTGAGTTTTCGTGACCCTGAATCGGATAAGTATATCGGTTCCGATGAAGCTTGGGAAAAGGCACAATCAGCGATTAGAAAAGCGGTGCAAACTTTGGGGATGGATTATTTTGAAGCCCCCGGAGAAGCGGCTTTTTATGGTCCAAAATTAGACTTTATTTTCCAAGATGCCCTCGAAAGAGAATGGCAGTTAGGAACGGTACAGGTAGATTATAATTTACCCGAACGTTTTGAATTAGAATACGTTGCTGAAGATGGTAATCGTAAACGTCCGGTGATGATTCATCGCGCACCTTTTGGTTCTTTGGAACGTTTAATCGGTATTTTAATCGAAGAATACGCGGGGGATTTTCCTCTTTGGTTAGCCCCTGTCCAGATACGATTATTACCGGTTAGTGATAGTCAATTGGATTACGCTAAAGAGGTGACAGCGAAAATGCAGTTGTTAGGAATTCGCGCCGAAACCGATACCAGTGGCGAACGTTTGGGTAAAATGATTCGCAATGCTGAAACTGCAAAAATACCCGTGATGGCAGTGGTGGGGGCAAAAGAAATGGAAAGTAATAGTTTAAGTATTCGCACCCGTGCCACGGGCGATTTAGGAGTAATTAGCGTTGAGGAAGTGGTGGCAAAATTAGAAACTGCCATCCAAAATCACGGTAATTTTTAAGCGTTTGCTCATCTAATTCTATGGGGCAGAAAATATTTCTGTCCCAGCATTTTTTATCAAGCGAGGAGATTTTTCGGGTGCATCTGATATTTGTGACTTTCTCTCACATATAGGTGAGCAGCAGCAGTTATTCAAAGAGGGCGAATGCAATTCGCCCCTACAATAATATTATTGCGCCAATAGTAGGGGCGCACCGCGTGCGCCCTGTAATATAGATATTTCTACAAAATTGAGATGCACCCGATTTTTCTTGATTATCTTTTAGGTATCATCATCTTTTTTAAAGGGATTTTCCCCAATGCCTAGGCCTTTTTTGCTCTGTTTTAAGTCTTTCCAGAGGGCTTTAATTTTTTGGTAGGCTTCTAGAGAACTGATTTTGCCCCCCGTTTCCAGATTACAAATAAAACTGACTTTTTGGGCAAATTCCTGTAAATTGGCGTTAAATAGCAAGTTTTCTGGCTTAAATTCTCCATAGTAGGGGGCGCGAGGATAGAGAAAATCCTCCTTGCGGCGATCGGGGAGATTCGGGTTATCATCGTTAGGAGGATTCTGGTTCATAGGGCGACGGCGGGTAATTGTGCGGAATTTCTTTAGATTTTTCGGTAATGGTAATGGGAGATAATATCAATTGTTGGCTATCATTGAGGATTTAAGTAAAAACTTGACTGATTCGCCAAAAGTTGACCCCTGGTATCGTGACACTTTTTGGTTATAGGTTAAGGTTCGGTCGCCAAATGTTGGCATTTATCTTTAAGCAGCAATTATACATTATTTTTCTCAACAATTATCCCCCTGATGAGATAAATTTTTTGTCTGGGTTGATCGCCCAAATTTACTGATGCCACTATCTGATTAACCATCGATTTTATTCTATCAATGCCGAGGATGATAACTATGGAAAAACTCTATGAAGGTAAGGCCAAAATTCTCTATCAAACCGATGATCCCGATATTCTCCTCACTTATTACAAAGACGATGCCACTGCTTTTAATGCCCAAAAACGCGGGCAAATTGTTGGTAAAGGGGAAATTAACTGTACTGTCTCCACTGCCCTATTTCAATGGTTAGAATCCCTAGGAATACCTACCCATTATATCGATCGCCCTAGTTCTAGGGAAATGCGCGTCAAGGCGATTAAAATTATTCCTTTGGAGGTAGTAGTCAGAAATATCGCCGCCGGGAGTTTGTGCAAGCAAACGGGATTAAAGGAGGGGAAAGTTTTACCTTTTCCTCTTGTAGAATTTTACCTCAAGGATGATGCTTTAGGCGATCCTTTGTTAACGCCCGATCGCATAAAAGTAATTGATATTGCCAGCGAGGAGCAAGTCAATCAGTTACGAGATTTAGCCCTGAAAATCAATCAATATCTACAAGAATTTTTTGATAAGTGCCAGATTATTCTCGTCGATTTTAAGTTAGAATTTGGAGTTGATAAAACGGGCAAAATTTATCTAGGTGATGAAATTAGCCCCGATACTTGTCGTCTCTGGGATAAAACCCAAGAGGATGCTCAAGCGCGTATTCTCGATAAGGATCGTTTTCGTCGCGATTTAGGAGATGTGGAAACTGCCTATCAACAAGTACAAGCAAGAGTTTTACAACAGATAGAGAGTTTATAACCGTAGGGTGTGTTAGCGAGCGCGTAACGCACCTTAATTGAGATTAGCAATTTAATAATTTATGTCGAGAAGAATTATCGGGTTAACAGGGGGAATAGCTTGTGGTAAATCCACGGTTTCTCATTATTTGGAAAATATCTACAAAATTCCAGTCCTTGATGCGGATATTTATGCTCGGGAAGCAGTGGAAAAAGGTTCGGCAATTTTAGAGAGAATTTTGGCGCGTTATGGCAGAAAAGTTAAAACTGAGGATAATTCCCTTAATCGCCAACAGTTAGGAGAAATTATTTTTAATAATACCGAGGAAAAAATCTGGTTAGAAAGTCAGATTCATCCCTACGTTAGAGAATGTTTTAAGCGGCATTTAGAGCAGTTAGAAGCATCGATAGTTGTTTGTTCTATTCCTTTATTATTGGAAGCTAAATTAACCCATTTAGTCACAGAGATTTGGGTGGTTTCTTGCAGTTTCGAGCAACAAATTCAACGCTTAACGACTAGAAATAACTTAACTAGAGAACAAGCGATTGCTCGGATTAATAATCAAATGCCTTTAGCCGAAAAAATTGCCTTAGCTGATATTGTTTTAGACAATTCCGGGGATTTAGAAGCTTTATATACCCAGATCGATCGAGCTATAAGTAGCTGGTTAGAATTAAATTGAAGATAGATTTTGGGTTCGATCCCCCCTTAATCCCCCCTTGATAAGGGGGGAAACTGATAGTTTTTAACACCTAACTACTTACAATAGGGATTAATTTTAAAACAACCAGGCAAATTTTCCTACCCCGAATTTTACATAGAGAATGATTGCCAAAACCAATAAAAATAGAAAGCCAATAATTAATAAATAGTCTTTATTGGTTAATATTGATTCCTGTAAAAATGTGCGATCAGGATCACCAGAGAAAGCTTTAGCCTGTAGAACTACCTCTAATTTTTGCGATTTAGCCATAGCGTTTAAAATTAAAGGTACAGCGATGGAAGCATAAATTTTTCCTTTTTGCAGCCAACCCATTTTTTCTATTGCTAATCCTCGTAATCTTTGAGCAGAAATAATCGATCGAGATTCTTCTACTAGGAGAGGAAATAAGCGCAGGGTAGAGGAAAAAATAAAGACTATTTTGTAAGGAATTCTGGCTTTAGTTAAACTCACCATCATCTGATTTATATCGGTGGTAAAAATAGCGAGGGGAATAATTAAAACCATCGTGAGAGTTTTAAAGATCACATTTAAACCGTAGAGGGTTCCCTCCACAGTCATTTTATTAGAACCGACAGTTAATAAGGGAGTTAATTCAGTTTTTCCCGTTAAAGCTTTTACCTGTTCCACATTAAAAAATCCCATGGTAATTAATAAGAATAGATAAAAAGGAGCCATGAATTTTAAAATAGTGAGGAGATAAGACCATTTTACCCCCGCCCAGAGACAAGCTAAAGCGACAATAAGAGTTAGCAAACCGCCAGCGAGGGGACTTTCCCAAGTAAAAGCGATGAGAGTAACCACGATCATCATGGTTAATTTTGTCCGAAAATCTAGGCGAGTAAAAGGAGAATCTCGATCGACGGTTTGCCAGTTAAATGATTGCATAATCAGGAAAAAAGTTAGTAAGTAGCTAGGTGTTAAAAACTGTCAGATGCCCCCCTTATTAAGGGGGGATTAAGGGGGGATCGGCACCCCCCTTATCAAGGGGGGCAGAGGGGATCGGCACACCCCTTATTAAGGGGCGATTAAGGGGATATCTATCTTCAATTTAATTATAACTTTAAGGGAATGAGTTAATTACCCATCCCCATTAATCAACTAGGAAGGGTTAGCAACTCTCTTCATTTGCTCTTGAATTTCGGGGTTATAAATCTGGAGATAATTCCAATAATTACCAAACACCGATTCTATATAACCCTTAGTTTCTCTAAAGGGAATATTCTCGACAAATTCATCGGGATCGCTAAAATCAAAACGCTGTCTCCATTTGGAAACTGCTCCAGGTCCAGCGTTATAACTAGCCACAGCAAAAAGTGAATTTCCAGCGAATTTACCGTGGGTATAATCGAGATACCATGTCCCCATCATAATGTTATCTTCGGGATTGGTTAAAGAATAACTTTTATTGCCAGTATTACCCGCGATATATTTACCCGTATCGGGCATAATTTGCATTAATCCCACTGCCCCCACAGGAGAACGAATTTCTTTTTCAAAGCGGGATTCTTGCCGGATTAAAGCTGTCACTAGCAGGGGATTTAATTGTCTATCTTTTGACCATTGTAGGATGCTATCGTAGTAGGGGAAAGGGAATAAAGCGTGCCAGTATTTATCATTTTGTCGTAGGACTTTCCATGCTTCTCTTTCCTCCGGGGTATCTCTTTCTCGCAAGCGCCAAATCAGGTTAATTCCTTCTAAATTTTGATTGCGAGAGAGTTTATAGACACCGAGGTTAAATTGTTCGTCAACGGTTAAATTCCAAGGATCGACAATTTCTGCTTGGAAGAGATTCCAAGCGTCCGTATCTTCACCAATTCGATATAATTCCTTGAAAGCTTCCGAACCGGCGGGGGGATCGTTACGAGTAGCGGGTTTGACGGTGGTAGGATTATAGGAGCGGACAGTGGTAAAATCCCCCACGTCCCAACCTAATAAAACCGCCGAGCGCCAAGCATAATAGGAATGGGGATGACGAGAAATAGTGTAGGTAAAAGCTTGTTTTGCTTCTTGGTTTTTGCCCAGTTTTTGCGCCCATTTTCCCACCCAAAAGGCCGCTTTCGGGGCAATTTGACTATCGGGATTATTAACCGCAATTGGCTGCGCCCACTGCCACGCCTTGGCGTAATCACCGGATTTAGCGGCTCTTTGGGCCATTAACCAGCGATAATCGGCGGCTTCGTCGGATTTTGGGTATTTATTTAATAAAGTCTGCCATGTTTGACTAGCGGCCTGGGCATTAGTTGATTCCAGTAATTTGGCTTTCGCTTCCAAAGCTTCCGGCGCGCGATCGGGAAATTGCTTGACAATGCGATCGAGATATGCTATAGCATCGCGGTTAGGGGAAATTTGGGCGAGTCGCAGTAATCCTAACCCGGTTTCTGGGGCCTGGGGATAGGTTTTAATTAATTTTTGGTAAGCGATGCGAGCTTCTGGCAGTTTTTTGGCAATTTGTAGCCCGCGAGCGTAACGATAGGCTTGTTCGGGGCTAGGAGTGGCTTTAGCGTAGGCTTTATAGGCTTTTTCGTACAATCCCGACTGCCAATAACCCGCCCCAATCATTGCCCAATCCGCCGGAGTTAACTGATTGGCGTAGTCTTTCACCAAACGATCGCGGGCCTGATTGAGGGTAGGATCAAAAGGATTAGCCTTGGCTAACTGTAACCATAAGGGAAATTGATCGGGATTTTCTTGAAGACGTTGGCGAATTAAAGCCAAAGTACGCGGGTGTCGGGGGTATTCCTTAAGCAATTTCTCATAATAGCTGGGGTCGTATTTGCCCAAAGAGTAGTAAGCTTCCGCCACTACGGGCGATTGGGGATAGGTTTCCAGTAATTTTTGCCAAATTTCTCGCGCTTTTTCACTATCATTGCTTAATTCGTGGGCGCGTCCCTGTTTGAGGAGAATCTGGGGAGCGAGGACAGGATATTGTTTTTCTAAGCCTTCTAATTGTTTTAAAGCTGGACCCCCTTCATATTTTCTCAATAAATCCATAGCCAAGAGATAGCGGGCGCGACTACGATCTAAAGAGGGCGCATTGGCATCAGCAACATTTTTTAACTTGACATCTCGCTCGGTTTGTGGTAGGGAAGCGCTATCAACTACGGCAGAGGGTTGGTTAGGATCTTGGCTAGGAACCGAAGCACTATTGCGATCGAGCCAAGCAAGGATTTTCGGGTGAAAGAGAAAGAGACTGGTGAGAGTAAAAAGCGCAACCCCAGAACCTAGTCCAAGAATGAGCGGGGTGTGAGGGGGGAATTTCTTAAACATTACCTTATTAAAGACAGCAACTCAACATACATTATCAGTGATCGTGGTGACAGGTTGTTTGTTTCAATCTGGTTGGGGAAGTGGGGTGTGGGATGTGGGGAGAAAATTAATGAATTTTGGCCAGTAGCTGCCTTTTGCCTTTTGCCTTTTGCCTTTTGCCTTTTGCCTTTTGCCTTTTGCCTTTTGCCTTTTGACTTTTGCCTTTCCTAACCAAGAAGTTAATTTTGCACGACTACTTACTTAACGTGATTACCAGCCCCAACTATTGGGAACGCCTTTAAACGGACCCACCACATCGAAGGTTATCCATCCCCCATAAAAGTTGCCCGGTTGCGGTTGTACTAATTCCCCGTCGGCATAACAAGCGCTCATTTTCGCAGGATAAAAAGCCAGATAATTCTTAATTGCCTGAAACTCTGGTGTCGGATCCGGATAATACCAAGCGGCGTTAATTGCCCGTTGATCTCCAACGGTGATATTGTAATATCCCGCTAGACCTTTCCACTCACAAAAAGACTTTTCTGCTGTGGCTTGCAGGTATTCCATTTTAATATCTTGGGGCGGTAGATAATAAACTGGAGGATGACTGGTTTCTAGAACTCGATAACTGCTTTTAGTATCGGCAATTATCACACCATTAAAGATAATTTTTAGGTGTTTAGGCGATAATTCTAGGCGCGGGGGACGAGGATAATCCCAGACGGATTCCTGTCCTGCTTTTGCTGGTATCGGTTGGGGACGAAACATAATTTTTCTTATATTATTCTCCGAGTCAGTATTCTCCGAGTCATTTCACCGTTTACTGATTACTGATTACTGATTGGGTGCATCTCCTATTGGTGACTTTCTCTCACATATAGGTGAGCAGCAGAAGTCATTTAAAGAGGGCGAATGCAATTCGCCCCTACAATAATAATATTATCGCACCAATGGTAGGGGCGCATCGTGGTCAGTGAGTTTATCGAACTGCGTGCGCCCAAATGTAGTATAGATATTTCTACAAAATTGAGATGCACCCGATTACTTTTCACTGTTTACTGTTTACTGATCACTGAAAAGAGTTTTCTCAGGGTTTCCACTCGTTCTCGATTGACATTTAAATCCGATTCTCCTAAGCGGGAGGCCGAGCGAACATCGATCGCATTTTTGCTAGGATTAAGAGAAAATTCCAGATCATCGACAAATCCCATCCATTGACTGCTAAATTCGGCGTAGAGATAGTTACTATCTTGGTTAATAATTTTAGTTCTCGGTTGGGAAGCGATAATTTTAGCTAATTGCTCGATCGCTTTTTCCCCGCTACCCTGATAACTAAGGGATTCGATCGCATGAGCCGGATCCTGACTCTGACTACTAACACAATTAGGACTGACCGGACAAGGGGCCAGTTTACCCTCCCTGACTCCCAAATAATCGGGACGAGTACCAGCGAATAAACTGACGCTATCGGGAGCAATTAACCTAATTCCTAGCCAGATGAGCAGTATTCCCAGGAAAATAAACGGGGTTAGCCGGAAAGATTTTTTCACCGTGTCGGAAGTTTCAGTCATGCTAGTCTCACAGAATCACTTCAATTAACTTAACATTGATAGGTGTGACAATATCAGGAGATAGAATAAGATGTTTCTCGATGAATTACAACCCGTTGTTAAAGAACTGATTCAACAACCGATCGCTTTTTTCGGTGGTTTTGCCTCTGGATTACTGCGCTTGAAACTTTCGGACGATCCCCTCAAAAAATGGTTAGAAGAGCAGGGATTAGTCAGTTTTAACGACAATAATCAGGATAACGGCAACGGTCCCCAGTCGATCTCGATCGATTAGGGATCAGGGGTTAGCTGTTGGGGGTGAGGGTATTCTCCCATCCCCAAAACCCCCCACTTATCACCCCATCAGCTTAACTTGTTGCTGAAAGTAGATAAATTTCCTCGGCTACTCGTTTTAAGCGTCTTAATTGCGCTTCCATATCCTTTTTAGTCCATTTGGCGGCGAATTGCTGAAATCCCCACCCCACAACTGGATTAGGAATCGCAAACTCAAAACGATTGATGAGACAAGTGCCGCTGTCATTGGGTTGACATTCCCAGCGATCGCAACCGCGAAAAAAGCCTTCAAATTGCCAGACAATTAATCCCGGTTCCCTCTCAATCACCGTACTTTTTAGCGTTGGCTGAATTAGGGGGATTTGAATCAAAAAACGACTTCTCCCACCGATATCGGTCTTCCAATCGCCGATAGGTTCACAAACTAACACTGGATTCAACCAACGACGCATTAACTCTAAATCCGTGATACAACGCTCCACCGTCGTGGCACTAGCTTTAATCTGAATTGATTGTTCAAATACTTGACAAGATGACATTGATCTGCTTATAAATTGCTGGCTGAGAATTATCGGTAGTCGGACAAAAATAAAGTTAACTGTGCAGACAAGGCAACAGTAAGGGTTTTGTACTTCGTTACATTTCTTAACATAGTCTTGTTTATAGCCTTTCTCATCAAGATGAAGTGTAACCTAATTTGCTATTGGAGTCAGGTTTGTCTAGAAAACGGGTTTCTTAAAGAAACCCGTTTTCTGTTATTAAAGACTAATTATTTAGGATTTGCTGAAAAACTTTTTCGGCAAACCCTAACTATAGGCTCAAGCTCACTTTTTAACCAACTTGACAAATTTTCGAAAACGTTGGCGTAAACTCTCGATATTAGCCGATTTCCCGCCATAACGCCAATCAACGTAGGCGCAAGCAATCTCCTCGATAATATTCGCCACTGGCGGCGGTTGGACGCGGCGGGCGGCGGTGGCGTATTCTAAAGGGGTTTGAGCGGGATGTTTACCATAACCGGCTTCTGTTAAGATTCCTAACATTTGCTGGTATAAACGCTCGATTGGTGGTAGTTTTGCTAACCGGCGACCCCGACGCCAACGATGGAACTGTCCCCATCCTAACCAACCAGCGTAAGCGAAAACGACCCCCACTAAACCACCGAGAATTCCCCCGAAAAGACTGCCGGAAATAAAGCGCCATAACCAGGCCAATAACTGACCGATAGTAACGATAACATTTTCCCAAATCAGACCGAGAAAACCCGTTACTGGAGAGGGCAACCATCCGGCCACCCATTGCCAAAATTGCTTAAGGACGCTAAAAGGTTCCGCTTCCTCAAAGGATGGGGGAATTAATTCGTGGCCTGGGATAGGATCGAAAGTGTACCAACCGTAACCAGGGAAAAACACCTCTGTGATGGCGTAAGCGTCCGTATTTTGGACAACATAAAAGCCAGTAAAAGGATTAAACTGGCCAGGGGCAAAACCGGTGGCTAATCGGGCAGGAATACCGATCGAGCGTAACATAATCGTTAACACGGTGGAAAAATGATCGGCGTAACCCCCCTGAAAACGAAATAAAAAGGCCGAGACTAAATCCTCATTTTCGGCTAAAAAGGGCAAATCGGCTTTTAATTCGTAGTTTTGCTTCAATGCTTGGGCCAAATATAGGGCCTTCTCGTAGGGAGAGGTTAAAGGTGTGGGAGATTTGGCCAGCAATTCCTCGGTTTTTCGGCGGACTTTCGGGGCAATTTCGGCAGGAATTTGTAAATAATACTTGAGAATAGACTTAGGATAAGTTTCTGATGCTGATCGCAATTGGCTGCGATTGCGTTCCGGCACTTGTGAGATTACAGTATAAGTTAGCCCTTCCGCTAACCCCCCCGGCGACCTTAAGCTATTTTCTCGGTCCAGAGATACCTGTCGAGTAGGAAAAAAGAGAAACTGGGGCGAAGTAAGAGCAGGGATAATATTCGGTAAACTAGAGACAATGCTGTAGGTTTGGACTACCTGATGGGTTTTGGCTTGGGTTGCGGGTAACGGCACAAAAAAGCGATAGGACCAACTACTGCGATTTAAATCCTCTAATTCTTGATCTCGCGAGATTTGCCACCCTTGACCAGTATAGCGATCAAACGCCATGGCGCGCCAGAATCCGGGGGCTTGGGAACGTACCCGCATGACTATTTCTGGAGTCATACTTCCCCGCAAATTTTGGTTGATTTGGCTGTTAAAACCGTAATAAAAGGTTGGATCTAACTGTCCTGACCCTTTAGTGGGACTATTACCGCCATTTACGCCACCATTCCCCGTTTCACCCTCGCGCACATAGCCGGGGTTAACGATTTGTCTGTCTCCCTGTTCAAAATCCTGATTTTCCATACCTCCTGGACTATTGACGGGAAAAGATTGAATTTGATAACCCGGAAAACGCGGCATCAGAGCAAAAATTGTCAATCCCAAGAGGAGAATTGTCAGAAAGAAAATCCCGAAACGTTTGGGAGAAAGGGGAGAATTTTGCAGGGAAACTAATTTTTTTGTGGCTAGACGGGGGGGTTTCTTTGAGAAGAAAGGGAGACTCTGATTGAGATTATCTAAACCTAAACGAGAACGATAGTCTAAAACTAGGGTAGGTAGGGATAAAAGCAGAAAGAGGATTAACCAAGGCGCAAAAGCGAGGGTTTGGGAGATTGTCCCGGCGACTCCCAAGAGAATTAAACCGATTACCATAGAATACCCTAAATCTTTGCGTCGGGGCAGGTCAAAACTATGGAGAATTTGCAATTGAATTAATAATTGTGTTAGAGCAATGCGACTATCCTGCATCGCAACGATATTACCCAAGAATACCGCCAACACTACCAACATTCCGATCGCTATACAAAATTTTGCCCCAATATTGCGCTTTTTCCTACGTCGCCAACTCCAGATTCCACCGATAATACTGAGAGGAACCGCCCAAATACTGGTATAACTATCGATAGCCACATCGGTGGCGATAATACCCACGATTACTAAAGCTTGCACCAGAATTCTTAAAATAATCGATTCCTCGGTTTCTGGCAACGGAGAAGATTCTATCTTTTGCCAGAGGGTTTTTAAGGAAGGTCTTGGACGAGCGGCGCTGCTAACCATAGGGTAAATTGGGAGAAGGACAAAGAAGTTAATTTTATATTTCCCAGTTCTAATCTCGATCGCTCCATGGGGTAAAGTGGATTTTAGATGTCAGGAGACAGGGAGATAGGGAAATAGGGTGATAGGGAGATGGGGAGCAAAAAGCTGATAACTAATGACTGATAACTGATAACTGATGACTGATAACTGACCTATGATAGCCGTTACCAACCCTGAAATTTTACCGTTACTTCATCCCCTGATTGGACAATTAGCCACAGCAATTTTGTCCCACTGGGAAAATTATCTTGATTTGTCGCCCTTTGAGTTACCCGAAGGTTTAGGCTATGTGGAGGGACGTTTAGAAGGGGAAAAATTAATTATCGAGAATCGCTGCTATCAAACCCCCCAGTTCCGCAAAATGCACCTAGAACTGGCTAAACTGGGCAATGGTTTGGATATCCTTCACTGTGTCATGTTCCCCCGTCCAGAATATCCGCTGCCGATGTTCGGATGTGATATAGTCTCTGGCAAAGCGGGAATCAGTGCCGCTATTGTGGATCTTTCTCCCACCAGTGGCGATAAAACCCTCTCTAGTGCCTATAATCAAGCTTTAGCGGCTTTACCTGCGGTCGATTTCGCCCAAGCTCGTGATTTGCCGCCTTGGGGTCATATTTTCTCCCAATATTGTCTGTTTATTCGTCCCGAAACCGCCGCCGAGGAACGACAATTTTTACAAAGAGTAACAGATTTCTTGACAATTCACTGCAAATGTGCTAGGGAAAGTCAGCCTCTTTCTGGGGAAGAAGCGCGTATTTATTTACAGGGACAACGGGATTATTGTAGTCAACAGCAAAAAAACGATAAAACTCGGCGTGTACTAGAAAAAGCCTTCGGGTGGGAATGGGCAGAGCGTTATATGACGGGTGTTCTCTTTGATTTACCCGATTAAGTAGGGAGGCACAATTATTTGTCGGATGGGTTAATGGTATAAAACCCTACACCCCCCTGCCCCCCCGATGTCGGGGGGGCAGGGGGGGCCACACCCTGCCCCCACCGAAAAACTTTTTTAGCAAACCCTAATTAAGCTGGAAGTCTCTTGAAACTTAACAATATTAACAGACAAGGACAGGAAAATAATTGCTAGATTGGGTTAGGTGCAGTCAAATGTAACCGCGAGAACAAGCGAAAAAAAGGCGGTTTTGCTAGGTAAAACCGCCAAAAAGCCCTAGCTTAATTTCTCGATTCTGACGATTAAATAAATATTAAAACAGCCGATGAATCTAACGAACTTTCCTTGGTTAACTGCCATCATCCTTTTTCCCATCGTCGCCGCTTTATTGGTTCCCATAATTCCCGATAAAGACGGTAAAACCGTGAGATGGTTTGCTCTGACGGTGGGATTAATCGACTTTGCCCTAATTATCTACGCTTTCTATACCAGTTACGATTTCGCTAATCCCAATCTGCAATTAGTGGAAAGTTACCAATGGTTGCCAGAAATTGACCTAAGATGGTCCTTAGGAGCCGATGGCCTCTCCATGCCTCTGATTATCTTAACGGGATTTATCACCACTCTCGCTATCTTAGCGGCTTGGCCGGTCACTTTTAAACCGAAACTATTCTACTTCCTGATGCTGTTGATGTACGGGGGACAGATTGCAGTGTTTGCCGTGCAGGATCTGTTACTGTTCTTCCTCGTCTGGGAATTAGAATTAGTCCCCGTCTATCTGATCCTCTCTATTTGGGGCGGTAAACGCCGTCTCTACGCAGCCACCAAATTTATCCTTTACACCGCCGGAGGCTCTCTCTTCATCCTTGTAGCGGCGCTGACGATGGCTTTTTATGGCGATACCGTCTCCTTTGACATGGTGACTATTGCCGGCAAGGATTTTCCCCTGAAACTGCAATTATTCCTCTACGCCGGTTTTCTGATTGCCTACGGGGTAAAACTGCCCATCTTCCCCCTCCATACTTGGCTGCCGGATGCCCACGGCGAAGCCACTGCCCCTGCCCATATGTTACTAGCGGGAATTTTGCTTAAAATGGGTGGTTATGCGCTCCTACGCATGAATATGGGGATGTTACCCGATGCTCACGCGGTTTTCGCTCCCGTTTTGGTGATTTTAGGGGTAGTTAATATTATCTACGCCGCCTTAACTTCCTTTGCCCAACGCAATCTTAAGCGCAAAATTGCCTATTCTTCCATCTCTCACATGGGATTTGTCCTGATTGGTATGGCTTCCTTTACCGATATTGGTACAAGTGGGGCGATGTTACAGATGATTTCCCACGGACTGATTGGGGCGAGTTTATTCTTTATGGTCGGTTGTACCTACGATCGCACCCATACCCTGATGTTAGACGAGATGGGCGGTGTCGGCAAGAAAATGAAGAAAGTTTTTGCCATGTGGACCACCTGTTCCCTCGCTTCCCTCGCTTTGCCCGGGATGAGCGGTTTTGTGGCGGAATTAATGGTATTTATCGGTTTTGCCACCAGTGATGCCTATAGTCCCACTTTCCGGGTTATTATCGTCTTTTTAGCGGCTATCGGTGTCATTCTCACCCCGATTTATCTCTTGTCCATGTTGCGAGAAATTCTCTACGGGCCGGAAAATAAGGAATTAGAAGAACACCATGCCCTCGTCGATGCGGAACCCCGGGAAGTCTTTATCATAGCTTCTCTATTAGTGCCAATTATCGGTATTGGACTCTATCCCAAAGTGGCCACGACAATTTACGATGCTACTACCAATAAATTAACCGCCCTAGCGCGTAATTCTGTCCCCAGTTTAGTGCAACAGGCAAAGGCAAAAACCCCTAGTTTCTCCTTTTATTCCCTAAAAGCTCCCGAAATCTAAGAAGTTATCAGTTACCAGTTATCAGTTATCAGTTATCAGATTTGAGTTTTAAGTGAGCAGTATTAAATCCCACTTTCCGCACTTCCTAATATTCAATTGATAATTTTTACTAATATTAAATCCGGTTATTAAAGAATGATTATTTATTCTCCCTTTTGCCTATTGCATGAGTAGAAAACGGGTTTCTCGGAGAAACCCGTTTTCTGTGCGTTACTCAACGGATTTAGTATTATTATACTTTTAATTGATTGTGTGATTATTTTAATGCGATCGCTACCGAGTACAGCCTAGAGAATTATGAGAATTAGTCCCCACTGGAGCAATCGCGCCCACAGAAGATTAGGCGGTCGCAACGCGCTCGCTACGCGAGACCGCAACATAGCAAAATATAGGAGTTTAGCTCATGTCTAACGAAACCGTGACTTATTCCCTAGAAGCTGTTCTAACAAGGATTGAGGGGAAAATAGACTCTCTACAAAAAGATGTTAATCAAAAATTCGGCTCTTCTGGTTTTCGTGTGTTAATTTTTGTTATGAATTAAAGCAAGCAAACAGCTTAAGTCGAAGATGTTCAAAATTGGTAAATCCATAACTCATTCTTTTAATAAGCTTTATTTTGGTATTCATTCCCTCAATTAATCCGTTGGTTGTATGATTTTCAAAGTAATTACAAATACCAGGCAAATGCTTCTGGATCATGCTGGCACTACTTTCATATAATATCTTGCCTATTCTTATCCATTTTTCCAATTTTCTCTCAGCACCTCTGAACGTTCTACTACTTTGATAAATTTGTCTAATTTCTTCTTTCATTTCCCAGGCTATTCCCAAGCAGGGATGTTCTTTTAAGATAACTTCTAGTTGTTGTTTTTGCTCGTCCTTTAAGTCCTCTTTATTCTTCCATAATAAATGAGGTAATCCTTTTTCATGCACCCCCATTAACTTTCTCAAGTTATTAAGCTCGTCATTGATGATAGCCATTACATGAAAACGGTCATAGATGATTTTAGCATTGGGAAATAATTCCTTGATCACTGCCGTAAATCCTGACCACATATCGACGCTCACTTTTTTCACCTTCTCCCGAACTGCGTCTGGCTGTGCCTTTAAGGCTTCCATTAATTCTTCTTGCTTATGTCCTTTAATCACATCTAGTAAAATTTTTTTGTCCAGATCTACGACCGTTGTTATGAAATCTTTATGTCCTTTTAAGTTACTAAATTCATCTAAGCTTATTCGTTCTGGTGCTTCCCACTCTTCCTTTTCTAGTTCTTTAGCACAGTGATTAAATATTAACTCAACTTCTTCCCATCCCAACCCTTCTTCTCGACTTATTTCTTCGATACTACAATTTTTTACTCTCTCATAAATCATCGATTCATAGCGAATTGTATGATGCTGTCTTAATCTCATACAACTCAGTCTTTCGCTGATATACTTTTGACAATGAAACTGGCGGCATGGTACTTCTAAATATACTCGATTGCCTAATATTGACAAATCTCTGACTAGATTATACTCTGTCTGATTGATTCTGTCCAAGGTTTGATGGCAATTCGGACATTCAATTGTTTCATTTAAAAGAGCGAGCTTTAGGAAAATTGTCTGAGCAATTTTTTGATAATTGACCACTGTTACATTTGGTAAATCGAGGAGTTGATCAAAATTTATCCACATAATCCACCCCCTGTTCTGTGTCACTATTATACCATGCTCACACAGAACCTAGAACAGCCACCAAAACGAACAGATAACTGCTGTATTTCAATTTTTACAGTTTATTTTAAATAAATCAAGAGATTTAACCCCGGAATCGTGCGCGAGAGGGTCCAGATAAGGAGAGTGATATAAAAGATGCCGATACCCCATTGATACCAAACTAAAAAAGAAACAATGGTGGGTAATTCTCGATCGCGAACTCGCCAATCATTAAAGCCTAATTTTAGCAAATTATTGAGACTTAAATCGTAATAATTTAACCAATTCCAACGCTTTTGCCAAGGAATAGGAGTATAACGATCGCGAAAGAGGGGAAATTCGGGAACTACGGGTAAACGGGTAATTAATAAGCGTAATTGTCGCATACTACCATCTTGGAGGAAATAGGAACTATCCATTAAATCGTGATAGCGTCCCCGACGATAAAGTTCGATAATTAAAATTAGGGGTAAGGGGACAAGAATTAGGGCAATAGCTGTTAAAGTTAGGAGAGGACGACTGGCAGATTGCAGAATATTAAACACACCAGAAAGGGTGAGAATAATATAGCTAGTTACCATACAAAAGATTTCATAACCATTAGGAATTACTGGTTTAGGAGTGAGACGACGCACGCGATCGATTAACCAAAATAAACAGCCAAAATAGGCAAAAATTATAATTCCTGTGCCGAAAACTAAACTAAAATTTGTACCATCTTGACTTAAGAGTAATAGTAAAGTAAGGAAAGAAGTATGCAGAAAATCAGCTACCCAAGTGAGGTTAATTAGGCGAATAATTGAGATATTATTTAGTTTTTGTTTTAACTGTTGTAATCGCAATTTTTCAGTTTTGTATTCAATTTGATTAGCATCGGCAATTTGTTCTAGGGAGCGAAAATTACGAACTAAATTTCTTAAAACTGTTTCATTTCCTGCTAGGTTTGGTAAATAAATTGCTTGACCAATTACTCCTCTATCTCCTAGTATTTTCGCTTTATCGGAATCAAAAGCTAATCCTGATACACTCAAATAACTATTTTTACTAAAAGTGGAATTGCTAAAATCTACCTGATCTAAAAGTTTCACATCTTGAAAACTAACCACACCATTAAAATAACTAGACCGGAAAGCACCCGATTTTTCAAAAGTGGCATTTCTAAAGGTTAATAAACTTAAAAATCTACTCTTAGAAAATAGCGGACGATCTCGCCATTGACTTTGGGAAAAATTGGCTTCTTTTTGCCAGAAAGTACGGGTAAAATCTGCGAGTTTATCGTATTTGGTTTGATCAAAATAAGCTTCGGCAGTAAAATGACTGCCATGGAAGTTAGTAATACTTTTAAAATGGGCCGTGCGAAAAATAGCTTTATTTAAAAATTGACTTTGACTAAAATTTACATCTCCCATAAAAGTGGCTTTGCTAAATTTCGCCACCCTAGCAAAACGGGATTCTAACCAATTACTTTCACGACTAAATTTTGCTGCCATTGCTTCGACAATTTGCAGAAAAAAAGTCTTAGAAAAGTCCACTTCTCCCATAAATACGGTTCCCTGCAACTTCACCGGTCCACGAAAAACTGTGACATTAAAAACCGGTTCATCGCTATCGAATAAAAAATTTTCGTCCTGTTGTAATAACTGTTCTTCCATGGGTGATAATAAGGTAGCGAGAGCTACTTTTGTTAAAGGAGTCGGTAAACCGAGACGGGAAGCGATAAAATTGCCTTGAATTAAGGAATTACTAAAATCTAAACCTAGGGGTTGTTTAGCGCGATTAATTTGACCTTGAATCTGTTGATAAAATTGTTCTTGCAGTTCCTTATTTTCATCGCGGATATCGATAACTAAATTGGCTAAATCGATGGTAGTCATCCCTTCTTTAAGGACGGGTGCGCTTAAACGTTCCTGCAATAAAGTTACTGTTAAGGGAACCCTATCCACTACTGCCAAACTAGGGAGAGAATGTAAACAGAAAAACAGAAAAACAATAATTAGTAACCAGCAGCCTTTCAACAACGCACCCACGACAGTTATTTTCCTAAACAAGCTTGGATAGCCATCTCTAAGTCCTCTTGGTTTAAATCGGTGATAACAAAGACTTCCTGAACACTTTTTCCTGTCCTCGCAATCAGCTTAAAACCACCACGAATCGGCACTGAGATCCGCAATTGTAACCGAGGACAATGACCTTTTGAGCGAGAAAGTACCCCGGGGGTGACAGTAGTGATTCCTTGATAGGTAATTAACTTTTCTAATACCGCAATCAACCCCGGGATATGAGTAGAATGATTCCAAACTAAGCGACCATTATTCATAATTATGCGGCCTCTAGGGGAGCCATGGTTAATCCTTCCCGTCGCAATTGTTGGTGATAAAGTTCCGCTTGTTCTTGGGGACCGGTCCAGACAATTGCCTGTCCTTCGTGGTGAACTTGATTAGTTAATTCCCAAGCTCGATCGGTAGTCATATCCGGGATATATTTAATTAAACAATTGGCCACATGATCGAAGGTGTTAAAGTCATCGTTGAGAACAATAACTTTATAGTTGGGATAAGTCTTTTTGACCACTTGGGTGGACTTATCTAAGGTGGTACTGGGTGCGCTGGCCATAAAAGTTACAATAGGTCAAGGTTTTTGCGATTAAATTCGAGCATTTTGACAACAATTAAGCGGCAATAGCCACAGAATTATTCTTCAAAACTTGGTGATAGTAATTTAATAACTGTTTGGTGGCCGCTTGCCATGCCCATTTTTCCGCTTCTAGACGCGCATTTCGTCGTAATTCCTCTCTTTCTGCCTTGGCGGTTAGTAATCTTTGGGTGGCACTAATTAAACCTTTTTCATCCCTAGGATCGAAGAGATGACCATTAACTCCATCGGTGACAATATCGGGAATTCCCCCCGAATTTGCCGCTACTACCGGACAACCGGCAGCCATGGATTCTAAGAGTACCAAACCGAGGGTTTCTGTGCGTGAGGGAAAAAGAAAAGCATCTGCGGAAGCAAAAGCGGAGGCTAATTCTAACCCTTGTAAATAACCGACAAAATGGGTATTTGTGTCGGCAAAATGACTTGTTAAAGCTTCCCGATGGGGACCATCTCCCACAATGGCAAATCTTGCTTCGGGAATCGCTTCTAATACTGGTTTAATGCGATCAATTTCTTTTTCGGCCGACACTCGACCAACGTATAATAAGAGAGGACTATCGGGGTTATTTTGGGATAATTTCAGTCTCATAGCTGGGGATTTTAAATGAGGTTGAAATAATTCCGTATCGACTCCCCTTTGCCAAAGCTCTACCTTTTCAATGCCACGACTAGATAATTCTTGTACCATAGCGGTGGAAGTGCAGAGATTTAAACTTGCTTGATTGTGGGCCAATTTTAATAATTCCCAGAGTAATCCTTCTAGGGAACCTAACCCGTAGTGCTGTAGGTATTGGGGGAGATGGGTATGATAGGAAGCGACGAGGGGAATGTTCATAGTTTTGGCAAAATAAATGCCGCCCACCCCTAAAATAGCCGGGTTAACCACATGAATAATATCAGGTTTAAACCTCTCTAAAGCTTGACCGACTGAAGGCCGGGGGAAAGCCATTTTTAATTCTGGATATAGGGGTAAGGGAATCCCTGTAACTCCATGAATCTTAGCACCTTTGTACTCTTTTAAACCGCCATCGGGAGAGAAAACTAATACCTGATGACCTAATCTTTGTAGGTGTTCCACAGTATGTTTAAGACGGGTGACAATGCCATCGATTTTCGGTAAGAAAGTTTCTGTAAAAAGAGCAATTCGCATAGAGAAAACAAGGTTAAGTAATAATTAAGGGCAAGCTTTTTGAGATAGCTAGGAATAATTACTGAATTTCTCAAGGCAATTAACTCCCCAATTAATCATAGATCAGAAAGGCCAAAGGTTTTAATCACTCGATCGCTACCTTCGATAACCACCGTCGCTCGATAATTATCGCCGATTGCCGTTGTCCATAATTGCCATTCCCCCGCCACATTGTCTAATTTTAAGGGATTAAGGCCCACTTCCACTCGATCGAGTCCCCCGCTAATTCCCGTTCCCAGTGCCTTTAAATAAGCCTCTTTTGCCGTCCATAACTGAAAAAATAACTTTTCCTTCTCTGCGGACTTTTCAACAAGCTCATGTTCCTTAGCACAAAAAAACCTTTTTGTCAAGCTATCTAAATCTTTCATCCGGCGCATTTTCTCTAAATCTACCCCAATGCGAGCGGTTAAAGTCAAGCCACAGATGGCCATCTCCTCGGAATGGGAGAGATTAAACTGCAATTGGTGGTTAATACTCGGTTTTCCCCGTTCACTGTAGATAAACTCGATTTTTTCGGGACTTATGGTCAAATATGACCCTAAAATCTCGCGTAAACATCCCCTAGCCACCAAAAAACGCCGCTTGTGTTGGGGAAAATGGTAACGATTAGCTCTAATTATTTCATCTTCCGAGAGCAAAGAAGCCAGTTTTTCTAGTCTATCCCCAGAGGGATCGAGACTGATAAAATAGAGATGAACCTCATCGGTAGATATAAACATTAAACTCAGAAGCGATCAAATAATTAATTATCGGTAAATTTTACCGTAAAATGAGAATTGCCGACTCAATAATTTATCCACCTTCTAACTCTTGACTTTGCAGCACACCTATGAACTTTTTTCATACTGAAGACCACCTCCAACAGTTCGGTACAGATATTTTAGAAACAACTTGGCGAGAATTTCCCCAATTAGCTCAAGAACAAATCGCCCTAACTTGGATAGTATATGATCCTCCTGTTATCGTCAACACGGGGGGAGCAATTTCTCACGAAGAATTCTGGAAATATTCCCCCCGCGGATTTAGCTATCGCGGACAAGAAAGAACCTATCCCGCTAGTTTAGTGAAATTATTTTATCTAGTAGCGATTCATGAGTGGTTAGAGGGGGGGATGATTGCCGAAAGCAGCGAATTAAATCGCGCCATTCGTGACATGATTGTTGACTCTAGTAATGATGCTACCAGTTTAGTTGTAGATCTAGTCACGGGAACCACTAGCGGTCCAGAAATTGCCGCCGGTCCCTTTGAAACTTGGAAGCAACAACGCAACATAGTTAATCGTTATTTTCAATCCCTAAATTGGCCAGAATTAGCGACAATTAACGTTAATCAAAAAACTTGGTCTGATGGTCCCTATGGACGTGAACGCGCTTTTTTAGGGGAATTAATGGAGAATCGCAATATGTTAACTAGCAATGCAGTGGCGCGTTTAATTCATACTATTATCGGGGGGATTGCTGTTTCTTCCCAACGTTCTCAAATGATGATGTCTTTACTAAAACGAAGTCTTAATCCTGCTGATTGGACAAGTCAAGGAGATGATACACAAATCTTAGGATTTCTAGGACAAGGATTACCAGAAAATAGTCAAATTTGGTCAAAAGCTGGTTGGACAAGTCAAGTACGTCACGATGCAGCTTATATTGAAATTCCCCATCATACTCCCTATCTATTGGTGGTATTTACCGAGGGAAAAAATAACAGTCAAAATCGCTTAATTTTACCTTTTATTTCCCAGAAAGTAGCCGAGAAAATTATGCAGTTCAATTAATTGAAGCTGTGAGTAGGATGGTTTTTTCTGCCATTATCAAAAGTGCTAGATAAACATCCTACTGCTATGAACCCGTAAATTGACTGATATTCATCTCAATATGTAGCTTTTCTGGGATAGATGGGGTTTGTTCTTGCAGCTGAAATACTTGATTAAGTAAGGATTTAGTCTGTGCTTCACCTTGACGAGAAGGGCTATCACCATTTAAACTAACAATAAGTTGTTCTTACGTATTTCCTCATATGTGTGACTTTTAACCCTCATCATTGTCATAACGAAAGGGAAGTGGAGAGTAAATTCATTGTCCAGTATTTACTCCCCAAACTAGGCTACAATGCCGAACATTGGTATCAACAAGTTAGCTTCGGTAAAGTTCGCTTAGATTTCCTTGTTTCTGCTCAAAAACCTATCAACAAAAAGCAGTTTTTATCCTCTCACTGCCTAATTGTCGAGGCTAAAAATCCCAGAGAAAAGCTCATCAATCATCGTCATCGTTTAGGTTATTATCTCAACTACTTTAAAGTGCAGTGGGGATTATTAACTAATGGTGATGAGATTCAACTTTATCAAAGGAAACCCGATAAAATTTATTTAGTTTTTAGATGTTCTGGGTTAGAAATTGCCTCTCACTTAGAACAGTTAAAATCTCTGATTGGCTACGAAACCTTATCCCTAGGTATTCCACCGCTCAATTCTCCAACAATCAACCACAGAAATCCCATGAAAACCATCGCAATTTATCATCATAAAGGTGGTGTTGGTAAAACCACCGTCGCTACCAATCTAGCGGCAGCTTTGAGCAAAAAAGGTAAGCGAGTATTATTAATTGATATTGATGCTCAAGCTAATAGTACCTTTGCCGTTGGTTTAATTAAGTTTCAATTCGACGATGACGATGATTTAAAAGATAAAAATGTCTTTCATTTACTCAATGATGGAGACATAACTTTTGTGCAAACTATTGTCAGAAAATCTCAGGGATTTAACCATCCAGAAATTGATGTAATTCCCGCTCATATTAGCTTAATTGAAAAACAAACTACCTTAACCAGATACGGAACTTCTAACACAAGATTATCTAAAAAATTAGATAAAGTTAGAGATGATTATGATTTTGTTATTATTGACACACCGCCATCCTTAGATTTTTATGCTCAAGCTGGTTTAATTGCTTCCGACTATCTGATTATTCCATCAGATCTTAAACCATTTTCTAATCAAGGTTTAAATAGTGTAAAAAATTTTATCAAGGAAGCAATTAACGAAAGTCGTGAAAATTTAGGTAAAGAACCCCTAAAAATTTTAGGCGTTTTACCTTCTAAAATTTCTACCCATGCTCAATACTTAAGATTTAATTTTCCCAAACAAAAACAAGTAATTCCAGACAAATATGGTTTACCCTTGATGGAATCGACTATCTCGGAAAGAATGCCTTTATCTCGCTGTATAAATCAATCCGTTACCGTGGGAGATTTAGAAATTCCTGCTCCCCAATCTATAATGGATTATGCCGAAAATCAAGGCGATGCGGGAGTATCAGCAGCAGAATTTGAAGCCTTAGCACTGGAAGTTTTAGCTAAAATAGGAGTTAAATAAATGTGGGATTTTTTACTAATTGATTTACAGGACGTGGTAGCTACTAAAGAGCGTTCTTATTTTCCAGAAACAGATTTACACAACTTAGCTAATCTTATTGTAGCAATGAAGGGCTTAATGCGTCCTGTCATTCTCAAAAAAATTGGCTTTGAACGCTTCCAGATTATTGAGGGAAATTTAGAGTATTATGCCTGTTTAATTGCTAAAGAAAAAGAACGCAGCCTAGAAACTATTAACGCTTTTGTGGTTGATAAAGAAGCGGAGAATATCGCTTTACAGCAAATGCAGTTATTATCTCCTTCTCCTGGGTTAATTACCACTTCTGAAAAAATAGATAATCCTCTAGAATTGAGGGTGAGTAATCTTGAAAAACGATTAGAAACCCAGTTACAAGCAATCCGAGAGGAGTACCAAAAAGAAATCAAAAGACTGGAAGAAAAAATTATTATTATTCTTCCTCCTCCTCCTCCTTCTTCTAAGTCGATTTTAGAGCTTTTGAATACCTGTGATGCTAATCAACTTAAAAAAGCGGGAATTCCACCGGCATCTGTTAATGACTTTCTGAAAAAACGTTCAGAAAAGCCCTTTGATTCTGTGGAGGATATACGCAAGCGACGAGTCAAGGGAATTGGGGAAGCAAGGTTGGCTAAACTTGTCGATTATCTGCTGACTTACAATTAATTTTTGTGGGTGTGTTGAGATGCTTTAACACACCCTACCGATGGGTGTTATAATAATGGAAGATCAGGAAAAAAACCTGATCCGATAGCGGGCAAAGATTAACTAGAAGACGGGTGAAAAGAGAAAAATTATGATAATTACCCCAGTAATAGCTGCTTCTTTAACAATTCCTCCCCTAGAAAACGGCGATAAATTAACTCGATGGGAATTTGAACGACGTTATCAAGGGATGCCCCATCTCAAAAAAGCGGAACTAATTGAAGGAATTGTTTATATGGCATCTCCCCTCAGATTTGAAAGTCACGCCGAGCCTCATGCTAATATTATCGGATGGTTAGCTCTCTATAAAGCGGCGACTCCAGGTGTTAGATTGGGTGATAATGCCACCGTGAGATTAGATATTGATAACGAACCCCAACCGGATGCCCTATTAAGAATTGACAAGGGAGGACAATCGACAATTAGTCAAGATGATTATGTAGAAGGAGCGCCGGAATTAATTGTCGAAATTGCCGCTTCTAGTGCTTCCTACGATGTTCATCAAAAATTAAATGTTTACCGTCGCAATCAAGTCCAAGAATACCTAGTCTGGCGGTTTTATGAACAAGAAATTGATTGGTTTCGGCTACAGGCAGGAGAATATATTAAACTAGAACCCGATAGTGATGGCATAATGCGCTCCCAAATCTTCCCCGGTTTATGGCTAGATAAAAACGCTTTATTAATGGGCGACTTAGGAAAAGTTTTAGTGATTTTGCAGCGGGGGTTAGAAACAGCAGAACATCAAGATTTTGTTAATAAATTAACTAGCGATCGCTCTCAAGTTTAAAAATTAGATAATTATTTTCTCTCAAGTGTTCTATAATATGGGAGAAAAAACTTTGCTCAAATTAATGGATTATTTATTGACTTCTAACTGATTTTTGTGGGTGTGTTGAGCTACTTTAACACACCCTACCGATGGGTGTTATAATAATGGAAGATCAGGAAAAAAACCTGATCCGATAGCGGGCAAAGATTAACTAGAAGACGGGTGAAAAGAGAAAAATTATGACAATTACCCCAGTAATAGCTGCTTCTTTAACAATTCCTCCCCTAGAAAACGGCGATAAATTAACTCGATGGGAATTTGAACGACGTTATCAAGGGATGCCCCATCTCAAAAAAGCGGAACTAATTGAAGGAATTGTTTATATGGCATCTCCCCTCAGATTTGAAAGTCACGCCGAGCCTCATGCTAATATTATCTGATGGTTGGCTCTCTATAAAGCGGCGACTCCAGGTGTTAGATTGGGTGATAATGCCACCGTGAGATTAGATATTGATAACGAACCCCAACCGGATGCCCTATTAAGAATTGACAAGGGAGGACAATCGACAATTAGTCAAGATGATTATGTAGAAGGAGCGCCGGAATTAATTGTCGAAATTGCCGCTTCTAGTGCTTCCTACGATGTTCATCAAAAATTAAATGTTTACCGTCGCAATCAAGTCCAAGAATACCTAGTCTGGCGGTTTTATGAACAAGAAATTGATTGGTTTCGGCTACAGGCAGGAGAATATATTAAACTAGAACCCGATAGTGATGGCATAATACGCTCCCAAATCTTCCCCGGTTTATGGCTAGATAAAAACGCTTTATTAATGGGCGACTTAGGAAAAGTTTTAGTGATTTTGCAGCGGGGGTTAGAAACAGCAGAACATCGAGATTTTGTCAAGAAACTAACTGCCAATCACAGCTAGATTGTAAAATTAGACAATTATTCTTGATCCACTGTCCTATAATGACAGAAAGGGTATTTTTGACTTGAATTTGTTCTTAACTCTACCCCACATTTCGACAAGCTCAATGTAAAATAATCTCGCCCCTGATAATCTTCACTTCGACAGGCTCAGTGACCACTCATCACCTTACTTTATGTCAAACCTAATCCTTTTCTGGCATCGTCGCGATTTACGTCTCTCGGATAATATTGGACTGAGTAAAGCTAGGGAGCGCAGTCCGAAAATCATCGGGGTTTTCTGCCTCGATCCTGCTATTTTAGAAGGGGATGATATTGCCCCTGCTAGAGTTGCCTATCTCCTCGGTTGTCTAGAGGAATTAGAAAAAAATTATCGCCAAAAAGGTAGTCAATTACTGATTATTCGCGGCAACCCCAGTCAAACACTCGTCAACTTAGCCAGCAATTTATCGGCAAAAGCAGTTTTTTTTAACCTCGATATCGAACCCTATGCGCGTCAACGGGATCAACAGGTAATCGCCGCTTTACAAACAAAAGGAATTGAAGTAGAAACCTTCTGGGATCAACTTCTTCACGCTCCAGGGCAAGTCCTCACCCTCTCAAAAAGCCCCTACACCGTATATACTCCTTTTTGGAAAAATTGGAGCCAATTAGCCAAAGCCAGCCCCACAACCCTAGAAAACCTGCAAGGATTAGAGGAAAATGAGGGGGAGAAACTCACAGAAACTATTAATTTACCAACCCTAGAAAATTTAGGTTTTACTTGGCAAAACCCCTTACCCCTCACCCCCGGAGAAAAAGCCGCCAATAGCAGATTAGAAGAATTTTGTCAAGGGGTTATTAACAATTATCAAGAAGATCGTAACTTCCCCGCTTTTGATGGCACCTCGCGCTTGAGTGCCGCTTTAAAATTTGGGGCGATTGGCATTCGCACGATTTGGACGGCAACCCTAGAGTTATTAGAAAATTGCCGCGCTCAGGAAGCAAAAGATAGTATTATCACTTGGCAGCAAGAGTTAGCTTGGCGGGAATTTTACCAGCATTGTCTCTATTTTTTCCCAGAATTGGCGGTCGGTGCTTATAGAAAAGAATTTCGTCATTTTCCTTGGCAGGATAACGAAGAACATTTTCAAGCTTGGTGCCAGGGAAAAACCGGCTATCCGATCGTTGACGCGGCGATGCGACAATTAAATGAAACGGGATGGATGCACAATCGTTGTCGCATGATCGTGGCGAGTTTTTTAACCAAAGATTTAATTATTAACTGGCAAAAAGGCGAAAAATACTTCATGCAGAAACTTTTTGATGGGGATTTAGCCGCTAATAATGGTGGTTGGCAATGGAGTGCGTCTAGTGGCATGGATCCGAAACCTTTAAGAATTTTTAACCCCGCTAGTCAGACACAAAAATTCGATCCAGAAGGGGAATATATTCGTCAATGGTTGCCGGAATTAGCTTCCGTAGATACGGAATATTTAGTAACGGGGAAAATCCCCCGTTTAGAAAGACATCGTTGCGGTTATCCTGAGCCAATTGTCGATCATAATCAACAACAAAAAGAATTCAAACGACTCTATAGTAATCAGAAGCCAAAACGGTAAAACTTGCTACTTTTGACCGGCTTTAATCTGGTTCCAAACATCCTCTAAACTTAGATATAACACAGGCACAACAATTAAACTCAACAGGGAAGAAGTGACTAAACCTCCCACAATCACCATCGCCATGGGTTGCCGCAATTCCGCACCAGTACCCAATCCCAAAGCGATCGGAATCATGCCTAAAATTGTCGAACAGGTGGTCATTAAAATCGGTCTTAACCTAATCATTCCCGTTTCTAACACCGCTTCCTCCCGACTCCAACCCTGTTGACGCAATTGGTTAGTATAATCCAGCAATAACACAGCGTTTTTATCCAGTAATCCCAAGAGGAAGATAAACCCGATCAAAGAAATCATACTAAACTCACTACCCGTTACCAATAACCCCAACATTGCCCCCACAATCGCTAAAGGTAAACATAAAGCGATGACGATAGTTTCTAACAGTCTTCTGAATAATAACCATAAAACTCCTAACATTAAAATTGTCGCCAGGATTAAAGTGCGACCAAAACTGCCCAAAACATCGCTACTTTGAGAAGAAGTACCCCAACGCTGTAAAGTTATCCCTTCTGGTAAAGGAATCGCTTCAATTTTAATCGCCGCATCTTCTAATCCTAAATCTGGACTGAGATTAGCACTGAGAAAAATCGCCTGTTGACCATTTAAACGCTCGATCGCCAAAAAATCCCCCCGCTCATTTAATCTAGATGATAGGGAAATATCCTTTAAACCGGGGATTTTAGCGGCCTCAACCCGCAATTTCTCGGCACTATCGCGCAATAGCTGCAAATCATTGCTTTTAATCGCAATTTGGATCGGCTTTTCCGCTTCCGTCTGCACAAAAGGAATGTCCTCGATACTGACATTCACCCCTCTAATTGGCGGTAAAATTTGCCGAATCCGTTGCTGCACGGCACTGGTGTGAGATTTACGATCGCTCTTCAGTGTAACGTGAATTTTGCCCCGATTCGGCTCACCGCGTAAACCGGCGATCATAAAAGTCGATTCCACTTCCCCATCGCGTAAAATCGGCGCTTCTAATTTGCTGCCATCCCGGATAGTGCGACGCAGGAGAAAACTTTCGGGAGAACTCGCTAACTGGGAAATCCAAGCGAAACTATCGCTAGAACTCTTAGCCGTCGGTTTATTCTTGCCCTGAGCTAGGCCGAAGGGAGGACTAATTTGCGTTATTTTCGGCAAAGGAGACGTATAAACCAGATTAAACTCGCCGCGATCGAGTCGGGGAATAAATCCCCTAGAAATAAAAGGAATCAGGGCAATACCCGCAAAAAAGGTAATTAGGGCAATAGCAATGACCAGCAAACGATGACGCAATGACCAGTTTAAGAGCCGTCGATAGGCGTTTTCAATCGGTCGCTTTTGTTTCGTCATTTTTGCCTGCGACTGCGGTTTCAGCCAATATACTGCCAAAACTGGCGATAAAGTTCTGGCGATCAACAGAGAAAAAATCACCGCAGCCGAGACAGTTAAACCGAAGGGTTGGAAAAACTGTCCCACCGCACCCCCCATAAAAGCCACGGGTATAAACACGGCAACAATGGTTAAAGTGGAAGCAGTCACAGCTAATCCGATCTCCCTTGTCCCCTTGAGTGCCGCATTTTTCGGGGTTTCCCCCGCGTCGATTAAACGGGAAATATTCTCCACATCCACGATCGCATCATCCACGACAATGCCAATCACCAAAGCGAGAGCCAGCAGCGTCAGGGTTTCCAGATTAAACCCATAGATGGCCATGATAATGAAAGTCCCCAAAAGAGATAGGGGGATAACCAGAGCAGAAATGATTGTAGCGGCGAAACTGCCTAAAAATATCAATATCACCAGCACCGACAGCAAAACTGCCAAAAGTAAATCATCGATCGTGCCTTGTAGGGCAGCGCGAATATATTCCGCTTGGGTTTCAGCTAAAATTATCTTGACATCGGGCAGTTTTTGTGCTATGTCTTTAACCAGTTTTTCTGCTTGAGCGGCCAGATCGAGACTATTGGCGGCACCTTTTTTGATTACCTGCACTGCGATCGCTTCTTGCCCATTAAAGCGCACCAGCGTGGGTAATGGTCGGGTTAAGCTTTTATGGGGATTATCTTCCCCAACTGTACCTTGACCGAGTAAATTAACTTTAGCCGTACCTGGGAGAGCTTTTAAGGGTGGAATTAAATTATCTTGGGCGATTTGGCTTAATTCTTCTAGAGTTTTCTGCTCACTCCCTTCGACTTGGCTCAGCTTGCCCTGAGCCAAGCCGAAGGGGGCAGGCACCAGCGCATAGGTGACTGTTGCCGACTCATTTAAATCAACGGGAATAACTTCTGTGGTAGCTTGAGAGGGTAAAGGGACTTGCGAGATAGCCTGTTTAACTGCTGCGGTAGCCTTGTCTAAATTTGTGCCAATTTTAAAGAAAATGCTGATTACTGACTGTCCGGGGGCAGTAGTCGAGGAAATATCACGACGACCGGGGAGAGAGAAAAGAGGATTTTCTAGGGGTTTAGTTAATTGCTGTTCCGTGGTGATAGCAGTAGCTAAATCCGCTTGGGCGTTAATTATTACGACTGGAAAGCTGATATCGGGGAAAAGAGCGTATTTTAGGGAACTAAAAGCCAAAATTCCCGCCATGGCCACCGCTAACCAGAAAGCAATGGTTAACCTCGGGGCATTAATCGCTATTCGAGAGATATTCAGACGTTCTCGCCATGATTCTTTCATCTTTGTTGAATAAGTGGGGTGTGGGGTGTGGGGTGTAGGGTGTAGGGGAATTATGAATTATGAATTATGAATTGGG
>NZ_JADEXY010000257.1 GCF_015206885.1 Microcystis aeruginosa LEGE 91341
GGGGGTCAATTACCTAATTTTCAGGGAAAAAGAGCCTAAATTTTCCCCCCCGATCCCCCCAATGTCTGGCACTTTTTGATGGGAAAAAAGTCTAAGATTCCTATCCAACAAGGTTTTTAGATTTATTCAGCAGACCCTAGATTAGACTCCGATTAAACTCTGCATGGCACGTCCCATATTAGCTGGTTTAAAAGCTGCCATCGCCGCGGTCGGTTCATAGCCGCAATGTACCATACAATCGGCACATTGAGGATTGCCACTGGCCCGACCGTAGTTATCCCAATTGGTTTCTTCTAAAAGTTCCCGAAAGCTTTTGTAATGTCCTTCGTTGAGCAGATAACAGGGTTTTTGCCATCCTAAAAGACTATAGCTAGGACTACCCCAAGGAGTGCATTCATAGTCCTGTTCACCGATGAGAAAATCGAGAAAGAGAGGATTATGGTTAAAATTCCACTTTTTCTGACCTGATTTCCAGGGTGAGAGAATTTCTCGGAATAAAGCTCTGGTTTGCTCCCGTTTTAAGAAACTATCTTGATCTGGGGCCCACTCATAACTGTAGCCGGGGGAAATCATCATACCATCGATGCCCAAAGTAGCGAGAAAATCGAAAAATTCCTGCATTTCTCGCGGTTCTGTGCCTTCAAAAACCGTGGTATTAGTAGTAACCCGAAAACCTCTCGCTTTCGCCGATTTAATCCCTTGTACTGCCTTATCGAATACTCCCTCTCGATCCACACAGCGATCGTGATGTGCTTTTAAACCGTCCAGATGGACACTAAAGGTAAGATAGGGTGAAGGAGTAAATTTATCCAGGCTTTTTTCCAATAACAGAGCATTGGTACAGAGATAGACGAATTTTTTTCTGTCCACTAACCCCTTGACAATTTCATCAATTTGTGGGTGTAAAAGCGGCTCGCCCCCGGGGATGGAAACCACGGGAACCCCGCATTCTTCCACCGCTGCGAAACATTCTGCTGGGGTGAGATGATTACGGAGAATTTCCGGGGGATGTTGAATCTTACCGCAGCCAGTACAGGCTAAATTACAGCGAAATAGGGGTTCTAGCATTAAAACTAAGGGAAAACGCTTTTTTCCTGCTAGACGCTGTTTCAAGATATAGGAAGCAACCACTAAAGCTTGTTGTAGTTGGACAGCCATTTTTTGCTCACACCAATAGGATTTTAAGTCATTATAGACTGTTAAGTAGTTGGACAAAAGTAAAGTTAACTGTGGGGTAAGGAGTCAGGAGTCAGGAGTCGGTCATCAGGAAGAATTGCGGCAATTTACATTTCTTAAGATAGACAACAGAATTTATGTCCGACTACTTAACAGGGCATCAAGGCATAGAAGCCTAGAAAATGGCAAAATAAATAAAAGCTGAGGGCTTTTTTCCTGTTTACTTGATTATCACCTTGATCCAGCTGATGGCTTCAAGACTACTGACT
>NZ_JADEXY010000017.1 GCF_015206885.1 Microcystis aeruginosa LEGE 91341
TAGGGGAAAAAAATAAATCTATCTGTCGGGTTTCGTCGCTGACTTCTTTGCTGATTTCGACGGTTCCCAGGGGAGAAAGTAATTGTTCAAGGTAATTTTTGGCAAATTGGTCATGGGGTTTCATGGAGTTTCTTGAATAGCTTGTCGGACCTGTTCTAAGTCTAAATCCAAAGCTTGAGCGATTTGTTCCACACTTAAACCCAAAGCAAGCAAACGGGGAATAGATTCCAGTTTAGCCTCTAGTTTTCCTCGCTCTAGTCCTCGCTCTAGTCCCTGTTCTAGTCCTTCCCGTTTAGTTGCTTCCTTCCATTCCTGATAGGTTTGAGATAAAGTCATAAACACCTCTCTATCCTCAGTTTCTAGGATGTTATTTACTTCCATACTAACCCGCCAACTAATCAATAATTCTAGGACATTTTCCCGGAAAGCATTACCTTGAGGTAATTCTAACAATTCTCGCACCGCTTGGTTTTGAGTTTTTCCCCGTCCCAATAATCTTAACCAGAGAGTCTCAGCAGTCACAGGCAATCGATTAATAGCGATAATTGCCGTGCGATAAAGCGAGGGAAGAAAATAGACTCCTTCTGGCCACTCTGGCTCTAATTTTGCCCCAAATCCTTCTATAACAGTGATACCAGCCGAAGGGGATAAAATCCACAAACGAGGGGCATTGTTTTCATTGTAGCTCTGATTTTCTCGTTTAGCTTGTCTTTGCAGTTCGGCTAAAATCGCCAAAAGTTTCGCTAAACAATTACGAATCTCGCTCCGATTGGGAGGATTGCGATAGGGTTCAATTAAGACAGTATTAAGGACAATTCTGCCTAATAATCCCAGAGCATCGGGGTTTGGTTCGGGATTAGGGGAAAAAAATAAATCTATCTGTCGGGTTTCGTCGCTGACTTCTTTGCTGATTTCGACGGTTCCCAGGGGAGAAAGTAATTGTTCAAGGTAATTTTTGGCAAATTGGTCATGGGGTTTCATGGACTGAGCAGTTAATCGATAATTCTCAATTGTATAGTTATTAAAAAAGTGGGTTTAAATAACCCACTTCTCAGGTGATGATTAGTAGTTTTTGGAATCTGAATTTTCAAATTGTGCCAGAAACTATGAACAGCCATGGCAATTATTCTCCTTGTCAATAGTGAGAAATTTTAAGATTAGACTACCTCTTCGAGAAAATCATAAATTTTGTCTAATTGTTCTAAGGTCACTAAACCGTACTGCCAGAGAATCATCGGTAAATGAATTTTATCAGATTGGATCGATCGCTCGGCCATAGCGATCGATTCTTGGGGAAGGGACAATTCCTCTTGTAGAAATTGTCGGAATTGGGAATAGGCAATCGTGGACATAGGGGGACTTTTTCCTCAATAGTATATCTAGTAATTTTAACAAAACACCACCTGATCGGTTTCAAGGACAGTTAGTCTCGCGAACGTTTTTTCTGTATCTAAGCTATCTCGATGATAGAGAGTGCTTTCCTAAAAATCGCTGGCTCTCTTAAGATAGTCCCGTTAGATCGAGCAGAATTTTGTCTCTGTTTAATTTATACCAAGGGTGAAGATTATTCAATCTATGATTTAATAGACTATAAAAATCTTAATCGATATGGTCATATCTTAAACAGTATAAATGCGTAATAGCTTATAATAGCCATACTTATACTTCCAGACAAGGGACACTTTTTATAAGAAAGTTAACACCATTTTCAAAAATCAAGGTCTTGAGATAGACTCAATCTTAATTTTATCCCCTTCTTTCACTCCTAATTCTTTCGCTCGACCCCCAGCTAGTTCGATCACTTGATTAACCATGGTGTTTGGACCATAGACAGGACAAGGATCCACAGCACAAGGAGGGACATTAAGCAAAACTGCCTTTACTATACCATCTTTTAGAAAAATCATGTCTAGAGGAATCGAGACATTTTTCATCCAAAACCGGGCTATCAGAGGTTGTGCAAAGGGAAATAGCATACCGCGATTCTTCTCCAAAGACAAGCGATACATTAAACCCTTGGCCTGTTGTTCGGGGGTTTGAGCTACTTCTAACTCAATCATCTCACCATTAATATCTGCTTTGGCCGTGATCGGTAATATTTGCCCTTGATTCTCAGTTGTAATCTGAGCCATCGAACTATTATTACCATTGAGATTAGTCGATTGACAACTCAGCAGCAACAAACCTAAAAATAGTATTAACTTGATCTTGAGCATAAATGATTTTTTACCAGTCATCACCAATAGTTATCAATACTTAATTTTCCTAGGATAAGTGAAGAATTAAGCAGATAAGACATTAACACAAAGTGGCGACGGCAAATATAAAGATAGTATTAAAAATATCTAGCATGGGGGTGAGTTTACTTCCTTGCTTGAGCAGAGGGACAGAATTACTAGAACATATATACTAGGAAAATTCTCAAATTTATTGGCCGATTTTCCCCCTCAATTTTGCCCCAGTCCGGCTGCAGTCGATCGCCTTCGTAGGTTAAAATACCATTGATCTGTTGATCGATTATTGTAGGCTCAGGAGCAATCACCATGACCGCAGAAAGTATGTTATTTAACGGGCCGATCGTGGCGATCGTTCTCGTCCTCGTCGGATTAGCTTGGGGTTTTCTCCTCCTCAAAATCCAAGGTGGAGAAGCGGAATAGCCTGTTTTTCGGTTCATGGTTACTTTATTAGTAATCATGAACTATTTTTTCTGATCAAAAGTAATTAAGAGAAAATCAATAACTCAAATCTTATACCCACACCTATGACCACTCCCACGATCGAGTTTTTTGTCGGTTTATCAGAAGAATTAAGCGGTGTTAGTCTCCGCAAAAATAAAAATACCGGGATTCGCAATGTCCTGATGACTTTTAAAACCCTGAAAGCGATCGAACGTTTCCAAAGTTTCACCACCCAGACCTACGGCGATCTCCGTCTCACCGATGAGGAAGGAGTGATTACAGTTATCCCCAACTCGACTAAGTTTATTTTTGGAGGAGATGAAGGGGATGAAATTCAACGGGTAGAATGTG
This sequence comes from Microcystis aeruginosa LEGE 91341, assembly GCF_015206885.1. GTDB lineage: Bacteria > Cyanobacteriota > Cyanobacteriia > Cyanobacteriales > Microcystaceae > Microcystis > Microcystis aeruginosa_H. The sequence goes on from NZ_JADEXY010000017.1 coordinate 3,030, forward strand.
GTTTTGAAATCACCGATGAACACTGGGAGCGTTTTATGCGCTTTATGAATCGTTATGCAGCCGCTAACGGGATGGGGTATCAGGATAAGTGAAAAGACAGGACTGGGAATTATGAATTATGAATTATGAATTGGGGGGTGGTAAGAATAAATAAAATAATCTCCTGACTCCTGACGACCGACTCCTGACTCCTGAACATTGAACTCTGATAGCTAAAAACCAGCTAAAATAAGGATAAATTTAGTCAAGAAACCATGAAAATAGCGATTACTGGGGCGACGGGATTTGTGGGTAGTCGATTAGTGGTCAAACTCCATGATCGCGGCGATGATATCCTAATTTTGACTCGCAATCCCGATAAAGCCCGAAGAATGTACCCAAAGTCAATCTATCCTAAGATAGAGATTATCCCTTATATCGCCACAGAATCGGGGGATTGGCAAAAAGAGATTTCCGGATGTGACGCGGTGGTTAATCTAGCGGGAGAACCGATTTCGGAACGCTGGACCGGTGAAACAAAACAGGCAATCGTCGCTAGTCGGCAAATCGGCACCGAGAAAATTGTCGAGGCGATCTCGCGTAGCGAGCGCGTTGCGACCGCACTTGCTGCCCAGAAACCGAAAGTTTTAATTAACTCCTCGGCGATCGGTTACTATGGAACCAGTGAAACCGCTAGTTTTGACGAAAATAGCCCTCCCGGTGGCGATTTTCTGGCGGATGTCTGTAAAAAGTGGGAAACAGCAGCCCAAAAAGTGAAAGATTACGGCACTCGTTTAGTCATTCTTCGCACCGGTATTGTTTTAGGCAATGGGGGTGCTTTAGGGAAAATGATCCCACCCTTCAAACTTTTTGCCGGCGGTCCGATTGGCAGCGGTCGTCAGTGGTTTTCTTGGATTCATCGGGATGATTTAATTAATTTAATTATCTATTGTCTCGATCGCCCAGAAATTAACGGTACTTTCAACGCTACTGCACCCAATCCCGTCCGCATGAAAGAATTCTGTCAGATATTAGGGGAAGTAATGAAGCGTCCTTCTTGGTTGCCAGTGCCGGATTTTGCCCTCGAAATTCTCTTGGGAGAAGGAGCAAAAATCGTCTTAGAAGGTCAAGAAGTGCTGCCAAAAGCCACCCAAGCGATCGGTTTTGACTATCGTTATCCTAATCTAGAAGCGGCCTTAGAGGAAATTGTCCCGAAAATGTAGAAATCTGATAAACTAGCGGGCCGAATGCTCTCAATCTATTTTTCACTCCAGACGGGATGGGAGAATAAAGAGGCAGCCACTCTCACCCCGCGCAGTTGATTTAACAGGGGTAAATGACCCACGGGAGCGCTTAAATCCCAGATAAATTCCTGCGGGTATTTTGTCCAATTATTGCCATTTTTCCAGCCAATTTTCGGCCAGAGTTTCGGGAAATCTTGACCGACACCGAGCCATAATTTGCGCTGCACCGACCAACCGAATTTTCCTTCCGAATGAACTAACCAAAGATAATCAATAGTCTGAATATCCACACCGGGGAAAGCTTCTACTTCCGTAAAATAGACCCATTTCCTCTGTATTGCTCCTTCTCCTGCTAATTCACAGAGTTTTTGACGGGTGAGACTATCGGCAGTTTGAAAATCCTGTTTAGCCAATAATTCCTGTAAAAGTCGATAATCGATACCCTTAGCACTGTCTAGGGGAACAACACCCGTGGGGAAATAATTAGCTAAAAATTCCTTGCTCTGAGTGCTATTATCTTGGTATAGCAATTGATAGGCCTTACCTGTCACCAGATTAACAGGAGTGGGGCGCTGGGCTAATAAAAAATCTCTCAACACAGTTAGGCCACCTTCCCCGGCCCCGGCTAATTGTGTCAGAATCTGTAATTGGTTTTTCGGCGACTCGGTGGCTAATTGACTCATCTTACGGGTGATATCCTCGCTCTGTTCTTCTACTAACACGCCATTCTGGTCAGTCATATCATCACTTTTAAGACCACTCCTTCAATACTATTACCACTTTTTCGGGGTCGCTGCTCGATTTTTTCCTGAAAAAAAAGGGATTTTTAGCGGGTGGTTGATCGTACAGTGAATAACCAGTTCAAACCATAACGGTACAAACGTGATACCAAATTGTCATTCTAACCCGCGTTGGGTAACAGGCGGGTTATGGAAGAAAAGAACCGATCAACCTGAGACTCAATCTCAAAATAGACAGACAAAGCAGCTCTACTCTGAGCGGTAATCTCAAAACAACTCCGAGAGCGAACAGGATAAGAACTAATACACCGAATCAACCCCCGATACTCTCAATCATGTGCCGTTAGATAGCGATTTCCTGACTGGTTATACCAGTATAACCATTTCCGATACCAAGCAATATGTTCTCCTTTTTCGTAACCTAGCGCCAAGGCAATTTCAGGCAGCCAAACTCGATTATTCTCACTCTCTAGAAGTTCATATTTTCCTGAGACTAATTTATATACTTCTAATCTTTGTCTGTTTTTAAATCTTCCCCTTCTGCCACTGAAAGGATTGTATATTACATAATACAGAATCCCCAAGCTTTGGTAATTTAAGAATTTTTCCTCATATTCACTATTATATTTTTCAGAAATTACCTCTAAAAACAAAATCGGCAAGATATACTTTTCTCCCTACAAAACATAGTTTAACCGACCTCTTTCTCTCGTATTATGGTTGACTTCAAAGGCTAAGAAACCATGAGTTGGAACGAACCACAAAGACACAAAGGACACAAAGATTGATCGATCATATTGTAAGTTAAACTTATCACACAGAACCTAGAAGAGCCATAAACTTAGCAGTAGATTGGCAATATCGTTTTGTAACTGATTGTCCAATGGATTTTCGTCGGAAGAGGGCAATTCTTCGGCACTGGGAAGAGGGCGATTTTTGTCATAGATTAGGTTAACCATAGCTCTGGTAAGCACAGAGTTTATCCAACAAGGTTTTTAAATTTATTCAGTCAGCCCTATTTTAATGATCGCTGCCGTTTTCCTGTACCGATCCTAACTGTTGACGCACATCATCGATCGCTAGATTTAACTGGGCAATTTTATCTTCTAAACTGCGGCGGGCCATTTCCATACCTTCCTCTGGAGTCAAGCGCCCATTGCGGATCTCCTCCAAAAAAGACTGATTGTCAGCAGCTGCTAAACCGCGACGGCTGCGATTAGCCAACACTGTTCCCAAAACACCGCCCACTAAACCACCGACAATCGCACCGGCTAAAAAACCGCCCGCAAACCCATCTCGCTGACTCATAATCCGTTTTTCTCCTAATAGGTTCCAAAAGCTCGATCGCCGGCATCGCCCAACCCCGGCACGATGTAACCGCGGCTATTTAGTCCTTCATCGATAATAGCCGTATAGATGTTCAAGCTGGGATAATTTTGACTCAATTTCTGTAAAGCCGGCGGGGCAGCCACCACGGAAATCACGCGAATTAGGGCAGGATCAACGCCTCTGCTGGTAATTTCTGCCATTGCCGTTGAAATTGATCCCCCCGTGGCTAACATCGGTTCAAGAATTAACACTCTCGTGGCTGGATCAAAACTAGCTGGTAATTTATTTAAATAACAACTCGCCTCTAGGGTTTCCTCGTTTCTGGCTAAACCGAGATGATAGGTACTAGCTAGGGGTAAAAGACTTTGCGCCCCTTCCAACAGGGCTAATCCTGCGCGTAAAATCGGGACTACGGCCATCGGTACGCTAGGATCGATAAAAGTAGCCGGACATTCCGCTAGAGGGGTTTTAACGCTAGTTTCCAGCGTCGGCAACCATTGCCGGGCTGCTTCGTAGGTTAACCAGCGCCCTAGTTCCGTCATCGCTGTTTTAAATAGTACCGAGGGGGTATTTTGATCGCGGGCGATCGCCAGCCAATGCTTAACCAGAGGATGTTCGGGAACATAGACGCGCAGTTGTAAAACCATGAAAACACTAGAACTCGATCGAGGGCTAAACTTTATCTTAAGCCAAAAAGCCATCAGTCCGGAATTAGTTATCAGTTTCTGAAGCCAAGGGGCGACAGGCACTCGTGCAAAAGAAAGAGTCTGGCAATTCTCCTACCTAAAAAGAAGGGTTAAAACTAAGTAGGTAGGTATTGAAAACTTTCAGATCCCCCCTATCCATTAGTCAGATCTTTCTTAACAAAAAGAGAAGAAATTTAAAAAAAGGGAAAACGATTGATAGGTATAGTTTTGAAATAAGAAATCAAGGTGGAGGTAAGCAAAAAAAATGGAGAAATGGGCAGCCCAAGAATTACAGTATGCAGACCTAGGGGACACCAGAAGAAAGAGGCTCTTCGTTACCTGGTATGATTCGATAAGGGGGTATAAATCGACTAAATCCTTAGAAAGGAGATAGAAGCGATGTTTAGTTTAAGCGATTTAAAACAAACTAAAGTGTATCAGGAAGCTTTAGAGGAAGGTAGAGAGGAAGGCGAATTAGCGGCAAAATTAGCCTCTATTCCTCGTTTATTGGCATTAGGATTGAACTTTGAACAGATAGCACAAGCTTTAGAATTAGAGATCGAACAGGTTGGACAAGCAACTCAAAGGGAATAGGAAAAGTTCAATGCGATCGCACTAAGGTTAGATAGCGTATCATGCTAAACGACTTTTGTACTAAATCCGCTTATTAAAAACTGATTATTTATTCTCCGTTTTGCCTCTTGCATGAGTGCCTGTCCTGATGTGTAGCCTATACTCACTGGGGAGATACAGTAGGTAGGGTGCGTTAGGAGCACGACAATATTATTTAATTTACATCAATTACATACGCGACGTAACGCACCAATATTATCCTAAATCCGTTGAGTAACCCACAGAAAACGGGTTTCTCGGAGAAACCCGTTTTCTACTCACGCTACCTCAATTTTTTCAAAAAAAAATCGACCCGCCCCTAGGCGGGAAAAAGAGAAAAAGTAAAAAAGGGTAAAAAGAGAAAAAGGGTTACAGAGTCCTCCCAGCACCGCACACCACCCGAAAACCGCCGTAAGCGCCGCTGACGTAGGCGCGGCGGTAGTTGTCGTTGCGGGAAGCGGAACGGCAGAGATTCGGATAGTTGTACCAAGAACCGCCCCGCAGTATTTGAGAATAATTATCCTTTATTAGCCAAGCACTACCATCCTTTGGCGCATTCTTATAGTTATCGTGCCAATTGTCTTCGCACCACTCCCAAACATTGCCACTCATGTCATACAGTCCCCAAGCATTGGGCTTTTTCTGACCCACAGGATGAATTGTCTGCTGAGAATTTCCGTCATACCAAGCGTAATCTCCTAACTGATTAGCATCATCACCGAAATAAAAGCGAGTAGTAGTCCCCGCACGACAAGCATATTCCCATTCCGCTTCTGTCGGTAGGCGATAGGTTTTCCCGGTTATTTGACTCAATTTCTGACAAAAGGCTTGAGCATCGTCCCAACTAACCTTTTCTACTGGATTTTGGGGATTGTTTGGAAAATAAGAGGGATTTGTTCCCATTACCGCTTGATACTGTGCCTGAGTCACTGGATATTTACCAATCGCAAAACTGTTGACGTTAACTTGGTGTGGAGGCTTTTCATAACTTCGAGCATCGGGATCACTGTCAGGAGATCCCATGAGAAATTCACCTGCTGGTAAGTTCACCATCTCTAGTGTTATCCCATTGGGTAGGTTTTCGGTAAATGAAGTTTGAGGAATAGGAGAGTCACCGACAACGGAGGTGATAAAATTCCCGACTCTCTCGATTACATGGTTATTGATGCGTTGAATGGCGGTTTCCAGTTCGATTTCCTCGTCGGGGATTTCCACTTCCGTCAATTGCCATCCTTCCTGCTCGGCTCGCTCTAATGCGATCGCTAAACGACCGCGCTTTTCTTCGCTGGTGACGAGGAAATTGAGCAAACTAGCCGATAGATTCTCGTTTCTGCCAAAAGATAGGGCCGATTCGGAACTGAGAATGTTCTGGACGAGGGATTCCACTTCGCTGACACTGCGGGAAAGTTCCCCGTCAATGGTCACTACTCGCTCGATTAAGCCTTGAAACTGCCCGATAATTGGTTTTAGGTATTGTTCTAGATTAATGGCTACTTTGGCCATTTCGATCGCTTCTTGTTCCAGATTATCTAACTCCAGCTGCAACTGATACACTTGTTTGTACCCGTTCAACTCGCCAATCATTTTCGAGAAAACCTGTTTTTGTGTATCCTGATCTTCAGCTAATTTCTGGATACTTTCGCTGATTAGGTCGATTTTCTTGAGCATAAGCAAGCTGGCGCGACCAACAAGAATGACAGTGCGGAAAATCTGCTGTTTCTGTAGTCTCAGGGTATCTCGCAGGTCGGCCGAGCCGATGCTATTCTCCAAAGATTGGCGTTTTCGCTCTGTTTCTGCCAATTTCTGGCATTTAACCGCCACTGCCTCCTTGATTTCCTCGGTCAGTGACTGGAAAAACCGCCGGTATTCATCCTTATGGTCGGTGAGAAATCTGATTAACTGGTTATAATCCCCGACTAATCTTTCCAATTCTTGAAAAGTTTCCTCGAAATTGAGGGGTTCTTCTTTTTTCCTCAATCCTAACCATGTATGGCGAACCCGTTTTCCGGTTTTAATCAGTTGCTGTCTTTCTTGAATCTGATCCTGCAAAACTAATAAATCGGGGCGATTTAGTTGGGGAAGTTGATAGGTTTTCCGATAAAGCTTGATTTTCGCTGTTTCTTCTGCCATCGCCTTGGTCGCTGAGGGTGAGTTTTTTCTATTTTAGCCCGATTTTTTGATCATCAAATACTATCGCGATACGCCCCCAGCAACTAGCTAACTTTTTCTATAAGTCATAGAAGTAAGGATAAAGCTCCGATTCTGGAATATATTGACTTGCTTGCCTAAAAATAGCGTAACAGGTTCCGGGATCAAGTTGCCGATGATTGGGAATTGTTAAAGTCTCCTTTCTCTCCGAGATGACACGACGCAATTTTATGTGACTTCCTCGTTGACTGTGAATAGTAAAACCAAATCGATCAAGAATTTTGATAATGTCTTTGCCGGATAGTTGTTTCAGCTTAGGCATATTCTGGCTGCAACTCAAATGTAATCTGTAGAGAAGGTTTGGCAACTAGACCGAACTCCCTAGGGTCTTCTCCCTCTAAATGCAGTAAAATGGCTTCTTGGAGATTATTAACCACCTCATCTAAGGTATTTCCCTGGGTGACAATCGAAATTTCCACGCATTCACCTACATATCCTTTTTGTTCACCAGAACGAATAATTGCATTAACTTTTGGACTTAATGTTGTCATAATTGCTCATGTTTATTTTTTGCTTATTTAGATTTATGGCAATTGAGCAAGGGACAGGCCATTGATCCATTCTAACTGACTTTTTCCCTAAGCTGTCAAATTCATCTAGTTTTCTAGAAATCTCGGCCAGAGGCGAAAAAATCAGCGACAATGATATAAATAGAGTTATCAACACAAGTAAAGCGATTATGACTGTAGCCACGACGAACGCCCGAGATATTTTCCGCTCCGCCTACGAAAACCGTTACACTTGGGATGAAGGATTCCCCGGTTACACTGCCGATATTATCCTCACCCAAGGGGAGGAAGTCCATACGGGCAAAATTCAAGTTAATGCCGATTATAGTGTGGAAGTAACGGGCATTGATGACGAGAAAGTGCAAGAAAGTATCTATAATCAAATGCGCGACATCGTTACTCATCGCAAAAGAGGCAATTTTGATGCTTCTCACGGCAAAAACCAGTTTAATTTCGGGCAAGATGATCCCACCGGTGCGGTAGAAATTCTTGTCACCGGCGATGCGATGGGGTCTAATTATAAAGTCCGCGGCCAGGAAATCTGTCAAGTCAGTCGAGTCATGGGACCGATGGCTTTTACTATTAATACCGAGGAAAGTCTCGATACGGGAGAAGGTTATATTTCTATTCGCTATAATGCCATTTTCCGCAATGCTAAAACCGATGAATTAAAGGGAAAACGTGACTTTAAGGAAACCTACGAAAAAATCGGTAATTATTATTTACCCTCCTGTCAAGTAATTAACGCAATCGATGCGGGGGGCGAAAAATCCACCACAGAATTTACTTTTATCAATCTACAGCTTTTAGAATCTTAAGGGTTATCCCCGCCCAAAAAGCGTTAGGATTGAAGTAACTAAGTAGGTGGGTGTTAAAAATTGTCGGATCCCCCCGCCTATCGGCACCCCCCTTATCAAGGGGGGATTAAGGGGGGATCAAACCCCCCTTATCAAGGGGGGCAGGGGGGATCAAAGACAAAATCTATCTTCAATTTAATTGAACCCACTTACTTACACTGTAATAAATCTCTGACCAGAAGCTGATTATGTCTTTAACACTGACTCCCAATAACGTCGAACAAGTCTTAGATGAAATGCGCCCCTACCTGATGGCGGATGGTGGTAACGTGGAATTAGTCGAAATCGATGGGCCAGTCGTCAAACTGCGTCTTCAAGGCGCTTGCGGTTCCTGTCCCAGTTCCACCATGACCCTAAAAATGGGTATCGAACGCCGTCTCCGGGAAGTGATTCCCGAAATTGCCGAAGTTGAACAAGCTTTCTAAATCTTGGTTCAATTAATTCTCACCAGCGCCCGATTGCTAATTAAATTAGCGATCGGGCATAATATTAATTATATATTTTTCTTCTGCAAGATTGATAAAACTACATAATTAATTAAGGTAAAAAGTATCTTTTTTAGCCGATTAACAGGCAAATTAAGCATTAACATATACTTGAAAATTTTTATTAAAACTCAAAAATTATGGCTGACAATATCCCCACCATTGTGGTCATGCACGGCGACCAAACTGGAGAAGAACTATTACTAGAAGCCCTGAGAGTATTGCAACCCTCGATAATTCGTCAACCGCTTAACTTTACCGATTTTGATCTTAGTTTAGCCCAGCGTCGCCAGAGTAACAATCAAGTGGTTCATGAGGCCGCCGAAGCGACTCTCAAAACCGGATTAGCCCTGAAAGCTGCTACTATCACCCCAGAAATCAAAGGAGATGTGGGCAGTCCCAACGCTATCTTAAGAGAAGCAATGAATTCTCAGGTAATTCTCCGCATCGGTCGCCGTATCCCCGGCATTCGTCCGATTGGGGGCGTTTATTCTCCCATTGCCATTGTCCGCATGGCCGTTGACGATGCCTACGGAGCCAAAGAATGGCGAGAAACCACTGCCACCGGCGATGAAATTGCCTATCGCACCTCGCGCATTTCTAGGGCTACCAGTCGCGCTGTGGCCGAGTTTACCTTTCAACAGGCCAAAAAAACTGGGGCGCGGGTATTTGGCGGCCCAAAATTCACCGTTAGTGCCACCTACGAAGGGATGTTTAAAGAGGAATTAGACGCGGCGGCCCAAAGACATCCGGAAGTGCGTTATCAACCCCTGTTAATTGATGCAACTTTTGCCCTACTTTTACAAACCGACGGCGAAGCTTTGGTGATTCCAGCACTTAATCGCGATGGGGATTTATTATCTGATTTTGTCTTGCAACTCTATGGCAGTATTGCTGGGGCTGAAAGTTTAGTTTTGGGATTTGATGAGGAGACCTTAGCAGTTAAAACTATTATGGCAGAAGCTCCCCACGGCACAGCCCCCGCTTTAGAGGGCAAAAATATCGCTAATCCCATGGCGATGATTTTAGCCTCGGCAGCTTTGTTAGGTTATATCGAAACTAACGAAGCACGCAAGGCTTCTCGGGCAATTTATGAAAGTGTCTTTGAAACTATTCACGAGGGCAAAAAAACCCCCGATTTAGGGGGACAAATGACCATGAGTGAGTTTACCGATGAGGTGATTCGTCGCGTGGTCAGTAAGTTAGAAGTTTGGTCTGCTTTGGGGTAAGCTGCTGGCATACCAGTTAAGACTGGACTAGGGAAGGGGGAAAAAGCCGTAAGATTGCCTATTCCCTAATACCGAAAGCTTCTTACCTCACTATTCAGATAAGCGCGATATTGCCGCTAATAGTTAAGCTAACTTAAAGGCATCTCGCCAACACCAGCGCAACAGGGTAAAAGCGATCAAACCTTTAACCACTTCTAGAAACCAGTAACCAATCTGCAAGGACATCATTTCTCCCGACATTCCCGACGCGGTAACGGGAGCTAGTAAACCCATAGCACTCAGATTGGGAGTGAGAAAATAGGTGTAAATTAGGGTGATTACTAAGAGAACACCGGCGAATAGGAGCGATCGATGTTCGGGGAGATGGATTAAGGTATGATAGCGGTGGAAGACAACAAAGCTACACAGCACAATCGCCGCACAAACTAATTCCAGATGGTTAAAAATGCCAAATAGCAAGTAACCGGCACTGGCAAAGCCATTTTGTGTCATCATGCCAGCTACGGATAAGCTGGGGAGAATGATTAAATCGATGACGAAACTGGCACTTAACCAGAAACCGAGAACAACCATCGCTAAGGTTGTCCAATTAAACCAAGACCAATAACGCTCAACAAAAGTTTTCATTAGGCTTGCTCCTCCTTGCCTTTCTAACTTAATTGTAAAGAGCGTTCGCCAAAGTTTTGGCCAGTTTTTTGGTAATTCTTAGCAATTCTTATCAATTCTTAGGAGAGCAACCAAACAATACCGCTCTTATCTCTAGATTTGGCCACCCGCTCGGCGCAGAATTGTAAAGATTTATCAACAAGTGTTTATAAAAACCTTTAAATATTGACCAAGCTGACGATTCTAGACTTACCCTAAAACAATAACTGACTATCTACGGGTTTACTGTTATGGATAAGGATTTTCGTAACTATCGCATGGTTTGCACCCTCACCTTCGGAGATATTTACGGACAAATAATCGTCTGGTTAATCGTTATTTTTCTTACTCTCGCTTCCACTCTAGCTCTTTGGAGTAGCACTAGACAAATTTTCGCCCTCGCTACCGTGGGGTTAGTCGTCGTCCTCTCTTTGCCTTTTTTACTCTTTGCTTTCGTTACTACCCTTCTTAATCATATTGAATTCGTTCCCATCGAAACGGAAACCAATATTCGTCGTGGTCCCGTACCAGGAGTTAGTGGCAGCCGTGTACCGGCAGCCGGCTAAATCCCCAATAAATAATCTAGAGACGTTATCAGCAACGTCTCTAGCAGTTTTTGCCCTTGTTTGCGTTGGGGTTTCTCGTTCTTAATTTTTGTAAATTTTTGTAAATTTAACTTGTTTTAAAACATTTTGTCTGGTAGCGATTATCCAAAGAAAAATAGATGAAAGAGGGAAATTGTCAAGAGAATAATCTTGTTTGCTGCCTGATCCCGGTCAATGATAAATTTTTAAATACCTAGTCTTTTACATTTTCCCAACTCTCGGAGTGATCCCCGATGTTAAAAAATCTCTTTGGTGGCAAAAAATCTGACTTTTACCTAGAACTAAAAGAAACCGATGGTGAACAAAAAGCGACAGCAACCACGGCAGCAGCCGCCCCTGTTGTGGAAGCGCCCGCCGCTGCTGTGGAGTCTGCTGCCGCCCCTGTAGCCGAGAAAAAAGCCCAAAAAACTTCTATCAAGAAAGAAAAGCAAGTAAAAGAAACTCCAGCTGCTCCTGTGAGCGCACCGGCACCCTTAGCCGCTACTAACGTCAAAGTAGAGCCGCAAGAAGTGGAATTTGCGACAAAATACTTGATTACTCCTAGTCTGTCTCGCCGTCGCCCTGGTCCGAGTTTGAATGGTTTCAAAGACATGGCACGCAAGGCGAAACTACCTGCTAACCGCGGCTAAATCCCCCCAAATTGCTTTCTCAACAAAAAAAAAGGAGAGCTTTCTTTGACTCTCCTTTTTCATCAGGGTGCATCTACTGACTCAAGTTTAGCAGAGAGTTTTTTTAAGGTTGGTTATTTAGGTTACTCCCCAGAGTATTTTGGAGATAATTATTGCCTGTCTTTTTGGGTAACTTTTAAAACCTAGTACTAGATCGAACTGAGCAAAACGGTGATCACCACTACCCCAATTTGTTTCCAGTTTTTCAGTTTCCCGACTTTTTCGGCGAGATCGGTGGTTTTCCTGGCACGTTCTCTATAACTTTAACTCGATCTGCTTGCAGCTTAAACCCTCTATCTTCGCGTCTAGGGTTCCGATGTCGCCTTTGATACTAAATCCGTTGAGTATAGGTTACTTATGAGGAGAGGCAAAAGGCAAAACGCAAAAGAGAAATAGATAATCAGTCTTTGATAACTGAATTTAGTATAAAATAAGTATAGAAGAAACCGCCAGCTGGACGAGAAGAGTAAAAAGTATTTTGGGTGAATTACCAGTGATGGTTATTTTCAAGGGAATTTCCATTGGTTCTGGCCTCGGCTCATCTCAAGTGAAACAAATTGGTTTTCTTGTTAGAATTGCTAGTGCAATGTGGAATTCTGGCAATGTACCGCAAGTCTTTCGTCATCGCTGTGCCTATCTAAATGCTTCTCTTTTTTAACTTTTTTATTTACCTCGTTAAGCATTCTTACTTGATGTAAATGTGAGATGGTCTGCCTACAAATTCTCCAATTAAAGACTCTCAGGAAACTTGCATTCTAACCATTACTATTTGTCCTCCAAGATTAAGTTAGTATAACAAATACAGTCACTCACTCAAAGTTGATTCTTTCACGTTCGACAACTAAAGGCCTTTTTAAAATTCTCATGTGCATTAATCCAATGTATTCCCCAATAATGCCGATGAAAAATAGTTGCACAGAAGCGAGTAAAAATAGTCCGACAGTAACGGGTGCAGTTCCTAAAGGAAACGATTGCCAAAAAATGAGTTTAGCGATTAAATAACCAATAGCTACTAGCAAACTCAGTAGAGACATAGCAAAACCTAAAAATGTAGCAATCCTCAAAGGAACACTAGAATGGCTGGTAATGCCTAACATCGCAGCATCATAAAGCCTATAAAAATTTCGATAACTACTCTTTCCTTTTTTACGCTGCCGTTGTTTGTACTCAATCTCAGCACTGTCAAAGCCGATCTCTGAAATAATACCTCTTAGGTATGGATAAGGATCGTCAATTTTTTTCAAAACTTCCAGGACCATCCTATCATAGAGTCCAAAACCTGTAAAATGAGCAGTAGGCTTAATATCCGACAACTGAGTGACAAGAAAGTAATAAAAACTCCGGATACCATACAGTAGAAAATTTTCTTCACTTGAAGTTTTTATTCCTTTGACTATGTGATAGCCCTCTTCCCATTTTTTGATAAAATCAACAATCAAGTTTGGTGGATCTTGTAAATCAGCAAAAATTAAGACAACAGCATCAGCATCTGGTTGAATTATTCCATAGTAAATTGACCGAATTGCCCCAAAGTTTCGAGCATTAACGATAATTTTGACATGGGAATCTTTGATGGCAATACCTTTAAGAATGTCCACCGTTTTATCCTGAGAAGCATTATCAATAAATAGATGTTCATAATCATATTTTTCTAAGTCCGCAAAAATCTGTTTGACTTGAAGATAAATTTCTTCAATATTCCCCTCCTCATTATAGCAAGGAGTCACTACACTAATTTTTTTCATCGTCTATTTCCTCTAAAAACAAAGGTTTTATTTAAGAAATAGGAAACAATTGCTAGAGGCAATACTAAGATAGCTTGTGCCACTAACATATTAATTCCTAGCATCTTGACAATTCGTAAGGATTCAGCGTTTAATAAGTAAATCACTAAATAAACACCAATAAAGCGAGATAGTAGTCGATTATTTTGGTCTTTAAAAACTATAGCTCCGATAGTTTTAAAGTTGAATAATACCCCGCAAATAGTAGCGATAAGTAAGGAATAGCGCTCATCTAATCCTAGACGAAACAGCAAGGCAAACACCGAATAACCAAATAAGGTATTAATTACCCCCACTAACAAAAATCTAACAGATTTGCTTTTTTTGATTAGATACATTTTTCAAGTTTATTTTGATAATTAGTGATTACATCAGCATTCTTTTCGCCTCACCTGTAAAATGGCTAATACACTCTTTGTAGCATGGCCAGAGCCGATTGCACAATGCCATCCAAATCAAGTCCTTGTTGGGAACGTAAAACCGCTTGACTACCGGCGGTTTTAACCGCTTCTCTTTTTAACCTTAAAGGCTTAAATTCAACAGTTTCGCCCGACTGTGCCAGAACTTCTGCAACTGCACTTCCTAAACCGCCAATTCCATGTTCTTCTAGGGTGATTATCTTCTTAGTCTTTTGGGCAGATTGTAAGATAGATTGTTCATCTAGAGGATAGAGAGTCGGCATACTCAAAACTTCAACAGAATAACCCTGCATCGTCAGTTTTTCAGCCGCTTTAACGGTTAAATCTAGCATACCCCCTATACTGATTAAGGTCAAATCTGTTCCCGACTGTAACTCGATTGCCTTACCAATTTCAAACTGAGGTTCCTTGGGGTGAACTTGAGGCTCACCGGCTTTCCCTAATCTTAAATAACACGGACTAGATAGGTTAACAATAGCTTGAGTGGCTAACTTAGCTTCTAGAGGGTCTCCCGGAGCGATAACCGTCATATTAGGTAATACTCTCATCACCGCCAAATCTTCCATGCCATGATGAGTATAACCCAGAGAACCGTAGGTCAGTCCACCACCAACAGCAACAATATTAACATTGAGATTGTGATAACAGACATCATTACGAATCTGTTCAAAACATCGCATGATCGGAAAATTGACAATAGAATAGACAAAGACGATTTTGCCGCACATTGCTAGACCCGCAGCTATGCCGATCATGTTTTGTTCGGCAATACCCACATTAACAAATCGTTCAGGAAATTGACGGGCAAATCCTTCGAGGACAGAATAGCCTAAGTCTCCACAAAGAAGCCAAATCCGCTCGTCTTTCTTAGCTATTTCACAAAGCGTATTGATAAAAGCTGTTCTCATGATTTCCCCTCAATTTCTGCTATGGCTTGTTCTAGTTGTTCTTGATTCGGTGATTTGTAATGCCAAGCCAGTTGATTTTCCATAAAACTGACTCCTTTTCCCTTAACAGTATGGGCGATAATACAGCTAGGTTTGCCCTTTTCAAAAGGAACACTATTGAAAGCGTCTTCAATCTGCTGGAAATTATGACCGTCAATTTCTCGCACTGACCAACGAAATGCCTGGAATTTAGCTGTTAAGGGTTCAAGGTCAAGCACTTCTTGGACTGTGCCAAAACTCTGAATTTTGTTATAGTCCACAATAACAACTAGGTTATCGAGTTGATGCTGAGGCGCAAATAGGATTGATTCCCAGTTTGAGCCTTCGTCCATTTCCCCATCACTAACTAGAACAAATACTCGGTAGGGTTTATCTTCACGTTTACCAGCTAGAGCTATACCACAACCGATAGGTAAACCATGACCTAAAGACCCGGTAGAGGCTTCTATTCCGGGTAGATAATGACTGATATGACCGGTTAACTTAGAACCATCTTGACAATAGGTTTCTAGCCATTCTCGGGGAAAAAATCCCCGTTCAGCTAGTACCGCGTAGAGAATAGCCGCACTATGACCTTTACTGAGAATAAATCGATCGCGATCTAGCCAATTTGGGTTAGTCGGATCAACTCGGAGAATTTTGCCATATAGTACGGCTAGTAAATCAGCCATACTTAAGCAACTGCCAATGTGAGAGGCATTGGCTCGATGAACCATTTGTAAGGAAATTAGACGGATTTGTTTGGCTAATTTTTCGAGCATTGGCGTTCAATCATGAGGAAGTTTTTGTTGATATCAAGTTTTGAATTTGTTGGTTATGTCTTTCTCGATGAAGAAAGAAAAAGTTAGTTTCTACCGTGGTATCGTCCATGATTGAAAATTGGGATAACTTCTGACCACAAACGGTAAAACAGTCATAACCTATTTCAGCCATTAAGTCAATAATCTGATTAGGGTGGTAATTAAATTTTGCCGACCATTTTCTGAGCATCTCTGTAAAAATTATTGGTTTGTCTCGTTTAATTGTCTCCAGACCTCCTTGATAAACTAAAAGTTCTGCTCCTTCTACATCACACTTAATAAAATCTATCTTGACAGGATTTTCATCGATAAATTCATCTAACCTTTTCACTTCGCAAGTTATTTCTTTAATAGTTTCACTCTCCGTAATATTCACTAAAGACGCACTCACAGAAGCTTCCGGTTGAACGTAAAATTTTAACGTTTCGTTTTGATTAGAAAATCCAAAATTGTAGAGAGTTATGTTTTTAATTTCTAAGTTTAAGTCTAGATTTTTTTGAAAGTAATCAAAAGTTGACTTCACTGGTTCAAATGACCATATCTTAGCTTGATTAAATCGCTTGGCAATACTTAGAGAATACCAGCCAATATTAGCTCCAATATCAAAGATATTACAGGAGTCTCCCAAGATTGAAATTAACTCAAAAATTAAATGACTTTCTGCTGGTTCATAGAAATTAAAATTGAGTATTTCAAAGGGGGCTGATCGTTTATCCGGCTGATTACACCAAATTTGGATTCCTTGTTCCCTAGAAGTAAATACAACTCCATCGTCTTGAATCCTAATACTAGCAATGTCAGTATCCTTGAGAAATTCAGAATAGTCAAACAGAAGCTGGTGAAATTGATACATTTCATCAATATATTGCTGTTTATTGATCTGTCCCAAATGATAGTTTTGTTTCCTGTCCAATAACTTCATAAAAAACTCCCAATTGTACGTTTAAAACCTTCTTCAATGCTGGTTTGAGGTTGCCAGCCTAAGGCCAATAACTTAGAAATATCCGGACAATTCCGGGAGACTTGACTCGGAATATAATCGGGATTATCGTGGATTGGTTGGCGAAGGACTTTTAATCCTTTTTCAGGAAATAAATTCACAAGTTTCACCGCCAATTCTAATATACTTATGTCCCCTTGGGGATTTCCTAAATTATAGGCTTGTCCATTCTCCCCCTTAAGAAGAATAGTTAAAAACCCTTGAACGGCATCGGCTAAATAACAAAAAGCTCGACGAGCGCTTCCGTCACTCTTCATGATTATATCACGATTGTTGACAATATCAGCTACAAAATCTGCATAGACTCGACCATCATCCAAGCCTAACCCCGGCCCATAAGTATGAAAAGGACGGACAATTTTAGTAGGAATGTTGTATTGATGAAACCAAGAAACACACATATTTTCGCCCATACGCTTGCTTTCAGCATAACAGGAACGAACTAAGGTCGGATCCAGATAACCATAATTATCTTCCCTAATCTGCTCACAAGAGGGATCAACTTTTCCATACACCTCACTACTACTGAAATAGAGAAAGCTTTCCACTTGATGGAGTTTAGCAAGTTCAAGAAGATTATAAGTTCCTAGGGTATTCGCTAATAATGTTCCCGATGGATCTTTCCCGTAATACTTCGGACTGGCTTGACTGGCAGCATGAATGATAAAATCTATTTTCAAGTCTAAAGAAATCGGACTAGAAACATCCTGCTCAATTAACTCTAAATCGGTTCTATTCTGGTAAAACTTCAATCGTTTTAAGGCTTTCTCCTTATTTCTGACTAAGCCAATCACTTTGATAGAAGAATGTCTTTTTTGTTCATTCAAATAGAGCAATGTTTCCACGATGTAAGCTGGTAAAAATCCATTGGCTCCCGAAATAAAAACTGTTTTCCCTGCCAAAGTTTGCCAAGGTAAATCAGCTGCAATAATTTCCCTCAAATCTTGTTCAACAATTTTATGTCTCATAATTTTCTAACTCAGAAAAATCTTGGTTTGTGATACCGAATAATATCTAGTATCCCATCGAGGATAGATTTCCTTGCCGATGCTTTTAAGTCTAGCTGATCATTAGCCCAGATAAAACTTTCTAATAACCAACAGCCAAAAAAGCCTGTACCTCCAGTAATAAATATCCGCTGTCCCCGCAATCCTTCCCACAGGTCTTTAGTGTGAGTTAGAATGTGATTTAAGTCATTTGTTAGGTTAGGTTGCATCTTCAGCCAATCCATTTCATAGAAAAAGACAAATCCACACAAAAATCAAAAGCAATAGATTTCTACATTCGCTCTATCCAATGGGATAAGAAAAGGGTAACTTAAAAACACAGATAACAAACAAGTCCATTATATTGTGTAATTGACGAGATTGACTAAAATTTCTGATTGTAAAAAACATCCAAAAAAATAAAAATGTTCCGAAAAATGCGAACAATGCAAATTTACCTCCGCTCCGACAAAACTCTCGGATAATCGCTGTTACATACTCTAACATCTCCTACGTTAATCCTAGAAATACCCCAATCCAGAAGATCACTTCTATGATTTTATCAGCATTTGACAAGTCTCCTACAATGTTTCTGGTTCAACGCCTAATTCTCTTAATTTTTCAGCTAATTTTTGCCGTAACATTCGCTCCTGTTCGAGTTGACATTCAGTTTGTGCAACTCGTTCACTGCCCCATAATAACAGATTGCCCGACTTATCCCACCAGCGCAACCAATTAGTAGTAAATTCAGCTTTTTTTCCCTGCCAGACTCCCAAAAATAAGTTAATCTCTGCTATCCAATAACGATTGTTTTCATCAGGTTTTTGTTGTCCATACCTTCCTTCATTTAATCGATAAATTTCTAATTCTCCTGTTTTTGGGTGAAATATTCCATAGACAGGTACTTGTAAGATTTGCTCATAAAAATACCATTTTCCATAGGGATAGTGAGGGTTGATGGAATATTCACCCCCTTCAGTTTCCGAGATAAACTCTAGGACGATGGTAGGAATTTCTCCTTCAAGATGGGGAGTATAACTGCGCCGAATTTTTCCGCTAGGAATCGGTTTTACCGAGGGAATATAAACCCAGTCAGGTGCTTTGACAACAGTTTGAGTTTTAACGGTAGCACACAAGCCAAAATTAGAGGCAATTAGCATCGATTCTAGAATTAGTCCTGCTAATTCTAGGGATTCTCGTAAAGCTGCTGCTAATAGGGGTTGCAAGTTATTGTCCACAGGCTCTTCAAGTAGAATAAAATCATCCGGCAATTTCTCCCAGGTAATTGGCGGTGTTTTTTTGAACAAATTAATTGTGGATGGTGTCATGTTTATCTCTTTGTCATTAAGAAAAGCCAAGAATACTTAAAAAAGTCGTTTTTCCCTTAATCACCCTTGGCAGAAATTTTTTAGCGTCAAGACAACATATTCTAACATTTCCTCCGTTAATCCGGGATAAATGCCCAGCCAAAAAACACTACTCATGATTTTATCGGCATTACTTAAATCCCCAATAACTCGATAATTTAACCCCTTATAAAGAGGCTGGCGCAGTAAATTTCCTCCAAATAATAGCCTTGTGCCGATGCGTTTTTCCTCCAAATGCTTAACCAAATCATTGCGGCTAAAAGGCGCATTTTCCTTGACAAAAATCGGAAACCCGAACCAACTCGGTTCAGAATCGGGACTGGCTTCAGGCAGAATTAACACATCTTGAAGTTCCTGTAACTTTTGATGCAAAAAGTCGAAATTTTCCCGACGCTTTTTGATAAATCCTGGCAATTTATCCAGTTGCGCTACCCCGACGGCGGCTTGCATATCGGTCATCTTCAGGTTATAACCCACATGAGAATAGGTGTACTTGTGGTCATAGCCAAAGGGTAAATCTCCTAACTGCCAACCGAAGCGCTTATTACAGGTATTATCTACCCCCGGAGGACACCAACAATCTCTCCCCCAGTCACGGAATGACTCGACAATTTTCTTCAAGCGGGTATCACTGGTTAAAACCGCGCCCCCTTCTCCCATAGTCATGTGATGAGCAGGATAAAAGCTAACCGTTGCTAAATGCCCAAAGGTGCCGGTTTTTTGCCCTTTATAGAGACTTCCCACCGCATCACAGTTATCCTCAACTACCCAAAGGTCATGTTTTTCGGCAAAAGCCATCACCGCTTCTAAATTAAACGGATTTCCCAAAGTATGAGCGATCATAATCGCTTTAGTCTTCTCTGACAAGGCCGATTCCAGTTGATCAATATCAAGGTCATAACCAGGTAATTTAACGTCTAAAAAGACCGGAATTAGCTGATTTTGAAAGATGGGATTAACCGTAGTCGGGAAACCCGCGGCAACGGTAATGACTTCATCCCCCGGTTTAAGTTGTTTTTCCCCCAATTTAGGGGAAGTTAAGGCACTTAAGGCCACTAAATTGGCCGAAGAGCCAGAATTGACTAATAAACAATGTTTTACCCCCATCCACTGGGCAAAACGTTCCTCAAATTCCGCCGCATATCTGCCCGTCGTTAACCAGAAATCTAGGGAAGAATCCACTAATTTGACTAATTCTTGCTGATCAAATACCTTACCCGATGCCGGAATATAGGTCTGCCCCGCCACAAAAGCCTGGGGTTGAAATTTGTGTTTATAGTATTCTTGTACGGCTTGAAAGACTTGCGATCGCAGTTCTGCTTCAGTATTTGTACTGGGGGGAGAAATAGATTGAGTCATGGTTAATTTTCTTTCAGGGGAGAAATTTGAACTTAATTATTACTTAATTTGTATCCTTATCAGCCTTGAGTTCGCTAATCGATCAGACAACTTTGATAATATTCGATTTGTTGACGAGTAAGGTCTTGGAATTGTGCTTTATCTTCAGAGTCCATTTGAGCCGCTTGATAATACCATGTCACCGTTTCCTTGAGGGTTTGCCGAAAATCCCAGACGGGTTGCCATTTTAGGGTATGGAAAGCCTTATCCGTGACTAGATTAAGCAATTTAGCCTCATGAACAGCCTTCGGATCACTTTGATCGAGCCAAGTCCCCGGCCAAAGTTGTAGGATAGACTCAACTAACTCTTTAACCGGACGATTAGAAGTCAGAGCCGGACCGAAATTAAACGCCCCATATAACCCCCGGCTGTCTTGCTGCCAATTAGCCGTCATCAACTGCTCATAAATTGACTCAGCTAACCGTAAATAGCCCCCTAAAGGCTCTAAAACGTGCTGCCAAGGACGAGTCGCTAGAGGGTTACGCACCGGAATCGGTTCGGATTTGATCAAGGCCCGCATCGCATCAGGTACAATCCGATCTAGAGACCAATCTCCGCCACCGATGACATTTCCCGCCCTAGCACTGGCAATACCGATGGGGGTTTGAGGGGTTTTAAAGAAGGAATTTCGCCAAGATGCAATCGCCAATTCCGCCCCCGCTTTACTAGAACTATAGGGATCATAACCCCCTAGCGGGTCATTTTCCCGATAACCATAGACCCATTCCCGATTCTCATAGCACTTATCGCTAGTGATAAACACGGCGGCACAGGGATGAGTCAGGCTTTTGAGGGCCTCTAAAACGTGAATAGTCCCCATGACATTTGTGTTCCACGTTTCCACCGACTCCAGATAAGAAAGTCGCACTAAGGGTTGTGCCGCTAAATGAAAGATTACATCCGGTTGCCATGAAGCGATTAAACGAGCCACTAACTCAGCCTCTCGAATATCCCCTATATGGTGACTCAGGTTTTGAGCTAAGTCTAATTGGTCAAATAAGGTGGGGGTGGTATTGGGAGCTAAACTGAGGCCTTTTACCTCTGCCCCTAGATGGAGTAACCAAAACCCCAGCCAACACCCCTTAAAGCCAGTATGACCCGTGATAAAGACCTTTTTGCCCGACCAAAATGCTTCCTTTACCATATTTTCCATCTAGCTTGTCCAGTGTCATAAAGGTGATTGAGTACTTCCATTTCTCGATAAGTATCCATGCATTGCCAAAACCCATCATGCCTATAGACGGCGAGTTCTCCCAAAGCAGCTAGGGTTCTTAGGGGCTGTGCCTCAAAAACCGTCGCATCTCCCTCAATTAAATCCAAAACCTTGCGATTTAAGACAAAATAACCCCCATTAATCCATCCTTCAGATGTTTGCGGCTTTTCTTGGAACTGAGTGACTAGATTATCCTCAATCACTAACTCGCCAAAGCGAGAAGGAGGACGAACCGCCGTCAAGGTGGCTAATTTCCCATGAGAGTAATGAAAATCCAACAGATCCGCAATATTCACATCACAAACCCCATCCCCATAGGTGGCTAAAAAGATATCGCTTCCGCTTTGGCCTATATAAGAGGTGAGACGTTTAAGACGACCTCCCGTCATGGTTTCCTGTCCCGTATCAACTAACCAAATACGCCAGTCTTCCTCATCATGTCCACTATCGAGTTTAGTCACTTTTTTATTGCCTAACTCCAAGAGGACATCACTTTGATTCCAATCATAGCTAAAGAAATAGTCCCGGATTATTTCCCCTTTATACCCTAGACAGAGCATAAAGTCAGTTAAGCCATAATGGGCATAAGTTTTCATGATATGCCAAATAATCGGCCGATTTCCGATGGCAATCATTGGTTTAGGTCGAAATTCGGTTTCTTCCCGCAGTCGGGTTCCTTTGCCACCACACAAGATAGCCACGGGAATATTAGACTTATAGTCCTTAACTGTTAAACTGACCGATTGTATTACCATTAGATTATATGGTGAAAGGCTTTTAGAGTGACATCATCTTATCGAGGCAGTTTAACACGGGATTCCCGATTGTGTGCAGTATCTGTCTAAAAAAATTTTTGTTGAGCGGGTGTCTCTAGTTTATTGCTAAACAGGCTCTTAAATCTTCTAGCAGTTATCTTAATGGTGAGGTACGAGGTTTTCCTTTTGGGGAGTCGGTCGTCGGCCGGCGATGCCAAATCAGGTTATACTTCATCTTTATCGGCAACTATAGCAAAAAATGGGTTATTTAGGACGCTTTCAATTTTCAAACTCTTATCGGTCAAGGGTTTCAGCGATTGATTGTCCTAACCACCCCGATCTTTGCTATAGGACTAGAAATTCGCACTACCATGCGAAGATAAACATTCGGGGATACGGTGGCAAAACTACCAGACAATTTTAGGATAAAAATACCGACAATTATGGGGAAATCAATCAATAAAGTCCGAGGAACGGCACTGATTTTAGGGATTCTAGCGATCGCCTTTGCCTTTTTCACTAGGATTGTCAGTATCTTTGAATACGTTACCTTCGATATCGGACCCGATCCCGATCAGATTACCCTTGGTTATCTCTGGATGGATATGTGGAAGGGAAACTTTCCTCAATTAGGACCACCAGGGGGGGGGGGGAAATATGGATTCACAATTCCACCCCTCTATAGTTATTTAGGATTTCCTCTGACAATTTTCGGTACTGCTCCCGAATTTCAAGTCCTTACCAATGGCCTATTCTCTTTTTTATCGATTCCCCTCTTAATCTACTTTGTTTATCAACTTTTGGAAAATGTAGAACAAGATAAACGTCTTCTCCTGTCCAGTTTGGCAGGATTTTGGTATAGCACGATTTATGCCGACTATTTTATTAATAATTTTTCATGGGGACCTAGTCCAATACCCTTTTTCCTGCTCCTTTTTGCTTTACTCTATCGGTTCCAGATGGAAACGACTAAGCCGCTGATCTATCAGGCTATAGCTTGGATATTCTTCGGGATTACTGTCGCTATATTGGTGAGTTTACACACCACCACGATGTTAATTATCCCAGCGACTTCTGTTATCGCCTGTCTATGGTTTGTTTATCGAAATCGAAAGAATACTATTAAATGTCTTTTGCCTTTTCTATCGATTCTCTCGGCAAATCTCGCCTTGATTATGTATTGGCACAGTGAGATAGTTGGGAGATTTGCAAATACGAAAGGACTGCTGAGAGCGCTCACGGAGAAGGGGGCAAGCGCTGAACCATCGAGCAATCTGTTCGCTCGTCTATTTAAAGCGATTTGGGAAACGGTTTATCTGGGTAATCAAGTATTTTTTTTGAATGACAATATATCGATTTTCAATGTCGTAGTTTCAGTTATTTTTTTCGGCATTTCTCTATACATAGTCATCAAAAAATATCGAGGCAATAAAACACTGATCAGCTTTTTTGCGATTACTTGGATAATTTTTATCTACGCTTCCTCTAATTACCCTGATGAGTATTTTTATTCCCATCGTAAAATCTTACTCTGGTTTGCTCCTATTCTTCTGGCGATCTCTAGTCTGGCCTATCTAAACTTGACTAAGACTTTCCACAGGATCCTCGCTCTAGTTCTAACAATTATCATCGGCTATTCTATCGCAACTAATCTCTATTTCAATCAACGTTATCTTGCCAGTAAATACGGTTCCGAAAGACTCCTATCCGTGGCCGATACAGTGGCAATTATCAATCAGATTCCGGTCGGTTCAACCCTTTGTGATCCAGCCAAGAAACGCAAAAGAAAAGAGCACGGTCAGTACGATTATATCGATACCTTTATGACCAAAAGAGAGCTAAAGATCACCAATGCCTGCCCATCGGGTAGTTATTATATACAGCCGAAATTTAAAATGGCTATCCAAATGAACGATTTATTTCCAATTTTTACCCTCGTCAAAACTCCCCCTCTCGATCGCCCGATGACTTCCCTTCTGGAAACCCCAGAAGCCTATCTCTATAAAATCGAGTAGAAATACCTCAACCATGATAGCGGAATTTACTCGGGATATTCTTAGGAAGTTTTCCTTTTAGGGAGTCGGTTGTCGGTAGTCAGCAATAAGCTGTACTGCATTTAAACTGGGTATGGGAATTTTTAGTACAAATGCTCAGACCGACTCTCCCTGCTCATAGACAGTATTAACGAGCAATTTAGCTAGTCAAAAGCTTATTACCAGTGATTACCTCACCTTGGCGGCGTATTATTGACAATATTGAGCGCATAAAGGCGAAAACGCTCTAGATCAGCTTGTAGGGTTGATTCCACCACTCGACCTAGGAAAAGATTATCCATCAATTTTCCTAACCAACCGGGTATAGCATAGGCTGCTGTCAGTCGCACAATACTCCTACCATGACGGTCATAGAAACGAATTGCCCCACGGTTAGGCAACCCGTCCACGGATTCCCATTGAATCATCTGATGGGGGACAATTTTCATTATCCGTGACAACCAAGTAAATTCTAGACCACCACTGGCTAACTTCCAACGGGAAAGTTCTGGCTCCTCCTCGAGAATTTTCACCGATTCGATCCATTTCATCCAGTGGGGCATTTGTTCTAAATCTGACCAGAGCTCCCAAACCAGATCGATCGGCGCGTCCACTTCTACCTGTACACTATGTTCTAACCAAGTCATTCGTTAATTCTGGCGATGCTGAATATTTCTATGATAACGGCTATTAGTCTTTAGCTTTTCACTCAATGATAAAATAAAAACAATCTTCCCAGTTTAATTTTACTATGTTAATCAGAAAACTGCTCGAATGTGAGGAATTCATCGCCGGTGATCATACCCGATTGCGCGAGTTATTGCATCCCGATAAACAGCCGTTAAATCTACGTTATAGTTTAGCCCACGCATGGGTAGATGTGGGGGAAACTTCTACTCCCCACACTTTAAAAACTGCGGAAGTTTATTATATTCTGCAAGGACAAGGGGAAATGCACATCGATGAGGAAGTGCAATTAGTGACTGTCGGTGCTGCCATTTATATACCTCCTCTCGCTAAACAATATATTCATAATTGTGGGGAGGAACCCTTAGTTTTTTTGTGCATTGTCGATCCTGCTTGGCGACTGGAAGACGAAATTATCTTTGAGTAAAAATAATGAATATTGGCATTATTGGACTGGGTTTAATCGGTGGTTCCTTGGGGTTAGATTTCCGCGCACAAGGTTATAAGGTTTTGGGAGTTTCCCGTCAACAATCCACCTGTGATATCGCTATAGAAACAGGAGTGGTAGATGAATCTAGTACCAGTTTAGAATTATTGGCTACTGCCGATTTAATCTTTATTTGTACTCCCATACATTTAATTGTGCCAACTTTGGAAAAATTAACTCCCTATTTAAAAAAACAGGCAATTGTCACCGATGTGGGATCGGTTAAAGGAGCGATTGTAGCCAATTGTAGTCAATTATGGCCAAATTTTGTCGGTAGTCATCCCATGGCTGGGAAAACCGAACAGGGAATTAATGCGGCACAATTGGGTTTATTTGTCAATACCCCATATCTGATTACTCCCCTTGAATCTACTTCTAAATGTGCCGTGAAAATCTTAACTGAAATAGTAGAAAAATTAGGCTGTAAAATTTATTATTCCTCCCCCGAAGAACACGATCGAGCCGTGGCATGGATTTCCCATTTGCCAGTAATGATTAGTACCAGTTTAATCCAAGCTTGTGCGACAGAACAAGATCTGAATATTCGCAAATTAGCAGAAAATTTAGCTAGTTCTGGTTTTCGCGATACCAGTCGCGTCGGTGCTGGCAATCCCGAATTAGGTTTAATGATGGCTAAATACAATCGTCAAGCTTTATTGATATCCTTGACAAATTATCGGCAAAATCTTGATCAAATTATTGACTATATTGCAGGAGAACAATGGCAGGAACTAGAGGAAATTCTCGTTTCTAGTCATAAATATCGAGGCAATTTTATTCAATCAAAATAACATTTTTCCCAGCAATTATACCCCAGTCCTGTGTTATAGATTTATCCTCAGTAAACCAATGCAATAATATGAACACTTTTTTTGACTTTGAAGCCGAATTTGTTGACTCCTTACGTTGCATACCGATGGCCGTGAGAATGAAACTAGATACCTGTGGAGTTAAATTAAAATTATCCCATTGGATGCAGTTAACTCAACCAGAAAGAATGGTATTAGTTAATATGGCTTGTACGACGGCAGCAGAAACCAAAATCTATCGAGATTTTCTGCAAAAATTAATCACGGAAAAAACTGGCAATCCCGCAGGAGAACTAGCAATAGATCCCCACCCTCCTTGGCTAGATGATAGCCAGATTCCTGATACAGTCCTAGAAAAAGCTAGAGAATTAGAGATTGAAATTAGTTTAGAACAATGGCAAAAATTGCAATCATTCCAACGTTTTGCCCTGATTAAACTCAGTCGTCCCAGTCACGAAAATCTCAACTTCTATCCTGCCCTGAAAGAGTTCCACATAGTCGATGCCTAACTCAAGAAACCATGGCATATTAAGTTTGTTTATACCTTACTGTCATGACAAGCAAAAAGGCGATCAAGGAGTATAAAATTAAATAAATTACAGTAACTTGCTGGTCGCTTAATAAAAATGATAATTAATGAGCATATTCTGGGAAAATGATTATACAGTTTCCATCCAGTCAAAGACTTGATTTAATTGCGACAAATCGATTAAACCGTACTGCCATAAAACCATCGGCAAAGAACCCACCGATGCTTCACAGAGACGCACAGCCATATCGAGGGAACGGGGGGAAATTGCTAATTTTTCCAAGAGGAAAGTGCGGAGTTGTTTTTGTTGATGAGCTTCCATGATTAAGGATCATTGGTAATGATAATCGGATTATTGAATAACTTATCTTCTATTAAAAAGAGATGCTTCCCTCACGGGGATCACCCAATCGGGTGATTTTGTCCAACAATGGCAATAATTTAAGAGTTTATCCATAATATGTCCTGCTATCCCGAAATTGCTAGTGGGGATATCAACACTTTCTTTACTTAGAAAAACGATAAAGGGGAGCTTTTGGGATAAGCTATTGATCAGGAGACCTCGAAAAACAGATTTACTACAGCATTGCACCGCCTGAAAACCTCATGAAACCTTTATTTATTCTCAATTAGTGCGAAGATTTTTTCAATAAGTCTAATTTATCGAGGTACGCTTTAGGTATCAGACATAATTTAATTTCGAGAACCTACTTGACTTTCGCCAGTCAATCCTGTATGATCGAGCCGGTGGTTATTAGGAGAATAAAAAAACAATCTGAGCAACTATGTCAAAAATTAAAATCAACCTACAGATTATTGGCGTTTTTTATAAGCGGGTTATTTACCCAACTGTAACTTTAACTTTTCCTATATTTCTGGCTTCCTTAGTCGCCTGTAATCCCTCTCCAGAAGGAAGCAAAGTTAATCCTCCCCCAAAGGCTTCCCCCTCTTCTGAAGCACCTACTTCTCCGAACACCCAAACTACTACATCCAACGTTTCTATTCCTGGTGTTCAAAATTACACCGAAATCATTTTTAAACAGCCTCAGAAAAATTCAAGCAATGGTTTCTTCGAGGCAGTTAACGATTCCCCAGAACTTGAGCGAGAACTCCCGAAGACTAAGCCTTTCAGAGTTTCTGGTTGGGCTGTAAATGCTGACTTTATTCAACCAGCCGACCTAGTAATTATAACGATGGGAGATGATAACACTCCTATTGCTATTGCCCCTGTCACGATAGATAGGCCTGATATTGTTAAAGGGTTTAAGAAAAACGCTTTAGCAAAATCTGGCTGGAGTGCGACTATCGATCCCATATCTTTACCTAATAATAGCGTGATACTCAAGGCTTGGTCTTACGATCCCACCACCAAAGAAGCGATTCAATTGTCTCAAGAACATAAGCTGACTTGGAAATAGAGCATCTGGAGTATATTTAGAAAACTGCGAGTATGATTATGATTGATAGTAGTTGGCAGAAAAACTATCCTCCTCTGGAAAAAATGACGGAAAATCTTGATGATAATAGTAGTTTAGCAAAACTATTAGGCTTGATTAGCGAGAACACGAGAGTCATTGATTTTGGATGCGCCACAGGTTATTTGGCTTACTTACTTAAGCGAAAAGGGTGCGTGGTGACAGGAGTTGAAATTAATGAACAGGCCGCAAGCATTGCGGAGGAATACTGTGAGCGAGTAATTGTGTGCGATTTAGATATTACTCGTTTACTCGACATTCTTCCTAAACAAACTTTCGATGTAGCCGTTTTCGGTGATGTTTTGGAACATCTTCGAGATCCTTGGCGAATTTTGCAAGAGACCAAAGAATTGTTACTTCCGCAAGGGTATGTTGTTGCCTCGATTCCCAATATAGCTCACGGGGCGATTCGTTTATCTTTACTTCAAGGCAAGTTTGACTACCAAGAACTTGGTATTTTGGATAATACTCATTTAAGATTTTTTACCCGAAAAACCGTTGAAGAATTATTTGAAAAAAGTGGATATTTATCCGAAATTGTTGACCGTACCCATCTTCCTATTCTGGAAAATTCTCCTCTAATTCCATCTCTTGAACTTAATCATCTTGATAATAAATTAGTTGAAGATATTCAAAATGCCAGAGAGACTGATACTCTCCAGTTTATCGTTCGCGCCTTTCCTGCTTCCGTAGAAAAACAGTATGATTTTCTAAAAACAAAGTTTTTAGAAAATTCCAATCTACTGGAAAGCTCTCAAACGGAACTGCAACAAACTAAGGGTTTACTGGAAAGCTCCCAAACCGAACTGCAACAAACTAAGGGTTTACTGGAAAGCTCCCAATCGGAACTGCAACAAACTAAGGGTTTACTGGAAAGCTCCCAATCGGAACTGCAACAAACTAAGGGTTTACTGGAAAGCTCCCAATCGGAACTGCAACAAACTAAGGGTTTACTGGAAAGCTCCCAATCGGAACTGCAACAAACTAAGGGTTTACTGGAAAGCTCCCAATCGGAACTGCAACAAACTAAGGGTTTACTGGAAAGCTCCCAATCGGAACTGCAACAAACTAAGGGTTTACTGGAAAGCTCCCAATCGGAACTGCAACAGACCCGCGACTGGCTGGATCGATATCAAGTATGGATTGGTGCGATGGAATCGAGTAAGTTTTGGAAGTTGCGAACGAAATGGTTTGATGTGAAATACGCTTTAGGACTCGATCAGCCTGAAAAACATCAAAAACCCGAGAATCATAAATCAGCAGAAACATTCAATATTGATTATCAATCCTCTTCCTTCCAATTATTTATCGATTTAGCGATTCTTGTTCCGAATCTGGGAATCTATGCCGAGGGTTGGATATTCGATCCCAAGGACGAAATTCAAGCTCTAACGTTCGTAACTGAACGGGAAGAGGTAGATGTTAAATCAACTCTTGCTAAAAAAAATCGACCAGATCTAGTTCCTTATATTCAGAGTCTTGGAATCAGTAATCCTCCAGAAGACCTTGGGTTTTTTGTCCTTTGTCCTTTAAGCGACACATCTAATATTACCGAGTTACAACTTCAAGTTCAACTACAAACAGAAGATACTGTAGATTACAAAGCAGGATTTTTGAAACTGCCGAGCGATCCTTTGCCAGTTATTCAGAATATCCTAACTTATTGCCCACTTCCCAATTATCGAATGCGTTCTATTTTAGACAATCATGTAGGGCTTACTGTTAGGACTCTCTGGAAAAATCGGCAGCGGCCTAAGATTGAAAAAATCGTTAGGGAATACGGTGTTCAAGTAGAAAAACCAGAAGTGTCGATCGTTGTTCCCCTTTATGGAAAAATAGATTTCTTGAAGTATCAGTTAGCTCTTTTCGCTGACGATCCCGATCTCAAGCAGAATGAATTGATCTATGTTCTTGATGATCCACGATGTTACGACGAGTTTCTTTATCTTTGTGATTCACAATCATCCATATTTGAAATCCCGTTTAAAACTGTATACACGGGGATAAATCAAGGGTATGCTGGAGCTAACAATTCTGGAGCCTTGATCGCTAGAGGACGATTACTTCTTCTTTTAAACTCTGACGTGATGCCCGTTCGTTCTAGATGGCTTTCCTCTCTGGTCAAGAGTTACAATGGTCTCGCAGATGTAGGTGTAATTGCACCGAAATTACTCTATGGAGATGGTAGTATCCAACACGCTGGTATGAAATTCCTCAGATACGGTCCTTGGGAGAATTTATTTATTAACGATCATCCGAAAAAAGGGTTGCCCAACTTTGTTGAGCGCAACTCTTGTCCCCAAGAACTAGCGGCAGTGACTGGAGCCTGTATGATGGTTTCGAGGGAACTATACGATGATGTGGGTGGCATAGACGAAGAGTATATTATTGGGGATTTTGAAGATTCCGATCTTTGTTTAAAACTTCATGCTAAGGGGTTTAAGAACTATTATATCCCTGGGGTAGAACTTTTTCATTTAGAAAGACAATCGTTGAGTTTAAATCATAATCATGGCGAACAAGGCAAAAGAAATCAGACTCTGTATAATTGTTGGTTATTTAATCAGAAATGGGAGCAATATATTTTAGAAAATATTCTCTGAGCAAAAAAATTTACTTATTAAGAGAATTGTCATCGGTACTAAAAATCGAATGATGAGATATTAACGAAATGAGTATTGGAGAATAAGTACAATTTCTATAACAACGGTATCCTACACAATTAGACGAAATTAGGAAAGTTAAAGTTTATGTTAGAAAAACAAAAAATTTTAATTATATCTCACGCCCATCCGAAGATAAGTAAGGGTGGCGGAGAGAATGCGGCTTATAACCTCTTTAAAGAAATTCAGCATAGAGATAATTATGAGGTTATTTTTCTTGCCTATAACCCTTTGGGTAGTCCAAACAATTTAGGTAAGTATTTAGAAGTTTGTGCATTCGACGGTTCAGAAATAATGTTATCTGGAGGCAGTCCCGATCATTTTATTTTTTCGCAGTTAAATACAAAATTGATTTGGGAAAATTTTCGTGATTTATTAGATTATTTCCAACCTACTATCGTTCACTTTCATCACTACGTTCATATTGGACTGGAGATGATCAGAGAAGTTCGTAAATATTCAAAGGATGCTCCAATTATTATGACTCTTCATGAATACTTAGCTATTTGTAATAATAATGGACAAATGATAAAAACATCGACCGATAAACTGTGTTATCAAGCCATTCCGACAGATTGCCATAAATGCTTTCCTAACAGATCACTGGAGGATTTCCAACTTCGAGAATTATATATTAAATCATTTTTTAACTTAATTGATGTTTTTATTGCACCCAGTAAATTTTTATTGGATAGATATGTAGCATGGGGAGTTCCACAAGAAAAGATGGTGCATCTCGACAACGGACAACCGAACATTACACCAGTGAAACCAAGGACTATCAGTGTCAGAGAAAGTAGAAATCATTTTGCGTATTTTGGTCAAATCAACATCTATAAAGGCATTTTAGTTATCCTAGAAGCGATGTCTAACTTACCAAGAGAAGTAAGATCAAATATCGTACTAAATATTCACGGAGCAAATTTAGAGTTGCAACCTTTGGATTTTCAAGACAGGGTTACTGAATTACTTGATAAAACTAGGGATTGCGTTCAATTTATCGGTCCTTACCAACCAGAAGAAATGCCAAAGCTAATGGCTAATGTGGATTGGGTAATTGTCTCATCGATCTGGTGGGAGAATGCTCCCTTGGTGATAGAAGAAGCCTTTATTCACAAACGCCCGGTGATCTGCAGTAATATTGGTGGCATGGCTGAAAAAGTAGAACATGAAAAGTCGGGATTACATTTTCAAGTAGGTAGTGCGGCAGATTTAGCTAATTGTATAATCCGAGCGGCGACTGAAGAGGGATTGTGGGATAAATTATCTAATGGGATTTCGGAGCGTTTAACGATTCAGGAAGTGGCCGATCAAACACTGGAAATTTATAGACAGATTCAAGAAAAGCGTTCTTTACTAAACTCTCAGCTGAACCAAGTGGGTGAATGTATTTCTCAAGAACCAAGTTGATTTAATCTTTGTAATCTCTCAAATTGATATGACCTTTATTCCCGATCAACAACCACTGGTTAGCGTTTTGATACCGACCTATCAAGGGGAGGAATTCCTTGAAGAAGCACTTGAATCAGTTCTATCCCAAACTTATCATAATCTCGAAATCATTATTAGTGATGACGGCTCGGTGGATAGAACTTTAGAAATTGCTAAAAATTTTCAATTACACTCTTCAATAAAATTCAAAATACTTACTCATCAAAGATTGGGGATGATTCCTAATTGGAACTTTTGCCTCTCTATGGCACAGGGAAAGTATATTAAATTTCTATTTCAGGATGATGTTCTCACTGCCAGCTGTATTAAGGACATGGTAGAATTAGCTGAAAGCGATGAGGATATCGGTTTGGTTTTCTCTGCTCGCGCCTTGCTTACCGCCAGAGGAGTAGAGACCAGTGACACTTGCCTGAATTTTGCTAAAGGTATAGAAAATATACATTTAGCTTGGTCAAAACTAGAATCAATTCAGTCAGGCATCAATTTACTTAGCGATCCTAAGTTTTTGGATGGCTCTATTAATAAAATCGGCGAACCCAGTACAGTATTAATTAGGAAAAATGTTTTTGATATCTTAGGAGACTTCGATCCTAACCTCTGTCAATTAGTCGATGTTGATATGTGGTGTAGGATTATGCTCCAGTATAAGGTTGGATTTATTAATAAAACTTTATCCTATTTTCGCATTCACTTTTCTCAACAAACTGTTCAAAATCATGAAGAAGGTAAAATTACAAACGATTATCAGTTTTTTCTACAGAAAATGATGGCGAACCCTTGCTATAATAACATTCCTTCTGAATTAAAAAAAAGAATTTATCTCAAGGTAGAAGGTGAGCGAGATGATTTTCAGAGACAATTAGTAAATGCTATAAAAAGGATTCAATACTTAGAGGAACGAGAACTAGAACTAGAAGCTCAAAGGAAAAACCTTAACTCTCTTGTGGAAGAATTTTCTGGTAAACTACAAAAAGCTGAGGCTCTAATTATAGGAATGGAGAGTAGTAAATTCTGGAAATTAAGAATGATGTGGAAAAATCTTCGACATAGGCTAGGATTACCAGATAACGATTAATAATTACCGTGAAAATCAGGGTGAGCGCATCTCAAACGCTATTGACAACTGGCGATTTTTCTTGTCCACCTGCCGTGGGAGCATTTCAAGTGATACCAGTCAATCAGAATAGTTACGAACTCGACAAACTTGGCCTATTGTTGCTTAACAGTTTATAGCATAGAACGATTTAGTTAGGACAGATGCCTGAAGGCTTTACTCACAGCATCCACAAGGTTTTCACTATCATTGATAATCTGACTAACATAGTTTTTCAATCTATAGCAAATTCCACTCAAATATGCCTGAATCGCCATCAGCGTAAGCAATCCAGATCAAGTTTATTTTGTCAAGGATTGTTAAGATGCGCTTACCCTGATGGTTGATAAACAAGACAATTCATGGTAGAATCCAAACGTCAACAGATTTGTAAAGTTGTGTTCTATCGCCCAGTGCGGTAGTTACTCTTACCCAGGCAAAATACTTTCTGTCTGTGGAAGCAAAAAGCTCAGGTCAGTTCAGGCTTTGAGAAGGGGAGCATCTCACCTTTGTAAACTCTAAATCAGGTTTTTATGTCAAGCTATTTTGAAAGCCTTACCAGAAGCAAGTTTTAGCGATAAGCATAATTATTCACTTGCATAAATGAGATGCTCCCTTGAGAAGTTCACACTAAATAATATTACATTACTTTTTAGATAGGTGAAACTATGTCGAATACTTCAGGTTCCTTAACAGATACTCAAACAGTCAAAGATCATTGGAGTCAAAAAGCCCAACAGGAGGATTTAGAGCGAAGAAAGTATGTTGACTGGATGAACCATCCCTTTATTGATAAATTTTATATTAACCGCCAGATATCAAAGAATCCAGAGAAAAACTGGCTAGTATATGTTAATAAAAATTACGTTCCCATGACATTGGATTTAGGGTTAACTCTTGGATGTGGGAATGGCGGACTCGAAAGACACGCACTCAGCTTGGGTATGTGCAGACAATTTGAAGCTTTTGATATTGCTGAGGGAGCAATTGATGTGGCCCGAGATCTAGCAGTAAAGGAGGGAATTGACTCTAAAGTTAAATACGAAGTAATGAATATAAATCAAATTTGTTTGGAACCAGATAAATATGATATAGTTTTTGCTTCTATGTCAGCTCATCACTTTACTGAGTTAGAACACATCTATAGCCAAGTTAGAACTGCGTTAAAACCAAATGGTTTTTTTGTGCTTAACGAGTATGTGGGACCGACACAGTTCCAATGGACAGATGAACAGTTAGTTCTAATAAATGATTTGTTAAAAATATTGCCGAACAAGTACCGAGAATATATTTCCCTTCCTGGACAAATTAAGCAAAGTGTATTTAAACTGACTATAGATGAAATGAATAGTATTGATCCATCGGAAGCCATTCGCTCCGCTGAAGTTTTGCCCCTCCTAGATAACTATTTCAACATTGTAGAGAGGATTGATTATGGCGGAACGATTTTACATCAGTTGATGCAAGATATTGTTGGAAACTTTGCCCTCGATAAGGAGCAAGATATTGCCCTTTTAAATCTTATCTGTTACCTTGAAGAAACATTAATCAAAAAAAAGGTAATCCCCAGCGACTTCGCTCTAATAATTGCACAGAACAATCAACAGGAACAAACCGCTTTGGTAAACAGCACTGCATACAATGAGGACAAAAATATGATTTCCAATCGACAAAATTACCATGACGAAACATTTTTTGATGTTTCCAGTAAGCAGCTTGCCCAACAAATTTCTATGAGAAAGTTAATCAAGGCAATCTTACACAAGATTATGAACAAATTTGAGGTAAAATAACTCAATTTTTTGAGCAATGACCATTAGAGATTGAAGCGATTATCCCGAATTTAACCTAATTTAATTTTGGTGGAAAGTAGTTTAAGGAGAATCCTGAAACTACTTTCCACAGTCTCTGGAAACTAGAGTCAATGTTTCGCCGATTCAAAAGTCGCCGCTAATGTGTTAGTGTGTCTCATAAACTAAGAATTTTCTCTACGTTATCAACTATTTAAGACAGAATCAAAATGGTTATCAATCATCTTCATTCCTACTCTATCCAGAATAAAAAGAAAATTATTATCAATATTGGCTTATTTATCCTGCTGTGTTTAGTTATAGCGACCATTACCACTTTATATATCTCAAGTGAGAGATACTTATATTTCTGGGATTCTGCTAACTATCCAAACCAGACTAGCGATTTAGCTTCTGCATTTCGCACTTCAATAGGTCAAGGATTTGAAACTTTTTTTGTTTCTCTTTCCACTGACTACAACAAAATCCCTTGCTTGCCACTTGTTCCCTTTGTTCTGATCTTTGGTAACTCCCGTCTGGTTTATATTCTCAGTAGTGCATTGGTATATAATGTCCCCTTTGCATTGGTAATGGGGGCGCTCGCAACTAAAATTATTCCAGGTCAGTCTCGTGCTGTTTTTTGGTCAACAGCCTTCTTGACGGTACTGATTCCTACCACATTGCTTCCAACCCTGCGTGGCTACCCTGATATAGGTGCTGCTTTTATTATAGGTTTAGCCCTATTAGTTTACTTAAAAGATGTAAAACTTAAGCAATGGTGGCAGCCCCCACTACTTGGTTTTTTACTAGCATTAGCACTCTTATTTCGCCGCCATTTTGCTTACAGCGCAAGGGCTTTTTTAGGAGCGATGATTTTGTGGGGTTTACTGATATTTTTAAGTGAAGTTCGCAATAATACAAGGACAGCTTTACGGAATTTAACTCGTTATGGAATTCTCATTGGCCTTGTAGCCATAAGCAGCGTGGTGACTTTAATAATATTAGCTCCTGAATTTACTAAACAGATTCTAACCACTAATTTTCGTTATCTTTATGCTTCATACGAGCAGGATACTTTTCTTATTTTTCAATACTTTGGAGAATTTTATGGTTGGTTAATCTGGCTGCTCGCAATTCTTGGTATTTCTGCTGGAATTGTAACTCGGATACTTATTCGTCCAGCTATTTATTTAATCGTTATATTTGGCAGCTTTTCAATTATACAATGGGGACTTTTTTCAAAACAATGGGGACCTCAATATACGACACATTTCAATTTTGTGATCATTTTAGGCATATCTTCACTGATTTGGACGATTTGGCTCACAATAAGAAATAAACTACGCTCTTTTATTCTAGGGGCTTTAACTATTATTTTGATCATTAATTTATTAAGTCAACTTACAACTGGGTTAGAAGGCATCCTGAATAACCCATTTCGTGCTTTGTTTGGTGGCAATCATCCCCCTTTGGTACGAAAAGATTATGGCACAATGGTGCAATTAATTGAATATCTCCGCAACATTTCTCAGGACAAGCAGGCTGTTTATGTAGCTTCTTCTTCAATGATTTTGAACAATAGCTTAGTTATAGAGGGTGAACGACAATTATATGGTAGAGAAAACGGAATATTAAATATTTTAATGACCTCAGATATTGATTCTCGTGATTTCTATCCAATTCAACAGTTGTTAGAGGCTGATTATGTAATTGTTGCTACTCCTTTCCAGCATGCTGTGGCTCCTCAAGAAGCTGATGTAGTTAAAGTTGTTGTAGATGCTTTTACTGAAAATTCGGAATTAGCTCAAGACTTTGAACGGCTACCTGAGCAGTTTGTTTTAGAAAATAACGTTATTGTTAGTATTTTTCGGAGGAGTCGTTTAACTTCACCAGAAACCGCTTTATATACCCTAAAAACAATGCAGGAGCAAATACAACCCATGCCCGGCAGTAGCTATTACTGGATGAGTTATGGTACACAGCCCCAACATAAGATCTGGTTTAATGGAGACAGAACTGTCAATATCCAAGCTACTTTCAAGATGGAGCCAGCATCTTTCCTTTATTTTGGCCCACTTCCACAATTAGCAAATGTTAGTGGTATAGTAAAATCCTCTACCTGCTCGGGATTTAAACAATTTTCAATTCGCCTAGCAACATTGAACAAAAAAGGTGATGTTATTAAAAGCAAAGAACTAATATATTCTTCTAAAGATTCAAACAATTTCTCTTTGCCAATTGAATCTCTAAATGCGGCCTATCTAAGATTTGATTTAGTTGGTCACAATAAAACCGATAATATATCCTCCTGTTCCGTACACATTGAAAATCTTGGAGTTTTCTAATCTCAAAGGGAAGAGAATGTAACAGGTCTTGTCCTGACCATCGCATCTGATATTTTCAAATCCTATCCATTTATTTGCTCTCGCTTTTTGTTCTTGAGGTAGACATACCCCATGACTGTTTCGTTGGGTATCTAGAATTCTCTAAGCAAAAACTAGATGCTCAGCATCACTGACCAAATACATCTAATCTATGACAATATCTGTAAATTTCTCCCTGAAACCCATGGCAATTATCGACCGGGTGATGGGTGACATTTTAACAGTCGCTGGTCATTTCCGACAGGGGGTGGGTTGCACTTCCCTAACCCACCCGACTTTATTAATCGACGGCAATTAAGGAACGATTGCGAAGATAAGCCAAATCTTTTAATAACTGTTGGCTATCACCACCGTTATTAAGATTAATCCCCAAAGCCGCTAAATCCGCATCTACCATTAATTTTACCAGTCCCTCGAACGTCACCG
>NZ_JADEXY010000258.1 GCF_015206885.1 Microcystis aeruginosa LEGE 91341
CAGGATATACTCCACAAAAGCGTTTAAACTCTTCTGGATTCAAATTTTTTACTTTTTCGTAAGTCATTGTTTTTCTGAGTGTTTTACTTTATTTTACATAATCAGTTCCTATTTTTGCAGGAGGTCTAGTATAGACCTCGTTTCCACATATAAACCAGAAGAGCCACCAGTTTTCCTAGCCATTACCTTATAACTGATATATTTCCTGAAAAACTGGGCAATCTAGGACTAGACAGCATCGTGATAAAGGGGATAAGACTTTGGACTCTGCTAACGCTCAGAAAATTCTCGGCTATTTCATCGAAGAAGCAAAAGAACACCTGGAAACTTTGGAACAGGGGATTTTAGACTTAGGCAATCTCGTCAACAACAATGAACAGATGAACGAGATGTTTCGTGCCGTCCATTCCGTCAAGGGGGGGGCGGCCATGTTAGGTTATGGCAGTATCCAAAAAACTGCTCACCGTCTTGAGGATGCTCTTAAAATACTGAAAGAAAATCCCCTAGAAGTGGATCAAAAATTAGAGTCTTTGTTCCTCAAGAGTTATGATCTGCTTCAGATATTGATCGATAAGCTGCAGGAGCCCTTAGGTTTGCAAGCCAAGGCAGCTGACGCGATCGTTAAAAACGGTGAAGCGACTTTTGCCGAATTACAGGCCCATCTTAACTATCTTCTCGGCCAGGGAAAATCGACCCCAGCTATTGCGGCAGCCCCTTCTATCTCCATCAGCGTCAGAGATATCCTCAAACAGATGTTACAACTGTTCAAACAGCAAGAAACCAGCACTTCCCGTCAGCAATTACAAAAACTAATTTTATCTCTGTCTCAATTGGCTTCAGAACAGCAACAATGGCAATATTTAGTTAAAAATGCCCAATCGGCCCTGGCTAACCCCAAACATTCCTATCGTACTCTCGCCCCAGTTATTATTAAGGAATTAAAACAAGCCGGTGATCTATTAGAATGGGGTCGCGGGGAAGAAATCACCGTCAGTCAAGAATTGCAATTATTAGCCACCGCCAAATTACCACAAATCCTGATTACCCTGGAACCGGAATTAGTAGCTAGTACGCTGATGCAAATGTTCAATCGCCAACAGGTCTCGCAACTGGTACAGTTATTACAAACGAGACGTTAACATCTGCCCCGGCGTAACTAATTGTGCGCCCACCGAGGTGGCAATAATCCTCGATGGTGAATTGGGATAGAGCCAAACCAGAAAAAGCTAAGATATGGCAAGATAAAAACTTAATGCTGACGGCTGACAAATATCAGACCTGAGGCAGCATCTCTTGAGTCACCGGTCAAGCTGGGATTTACTGAGAGTAAGTGATCTGCTAGAGTTTTAACGTTCGTTAAATTTCTCGGGCAGAGAAAACAAACAAAACCATAATGGTGTTACTGGGTGTGTGGAAGTGCTTAAAAATCTCAATTTTTCGAGGCGATACTCCTCGCTGGCCCTGCTGCTGGCTATTTTCGGATTATTTCACGGGACGGCAATTGCCCAAGAAGAACCCCCAGAGACGGTTTTTCCCCGCGTCGAGCAGCTAGTACAGTCTCCTCACGCGACGGGAGAAACTACGCCACCCGTGGCACCACCGACGGAAAATCCGCCGGAAACCCCGACGGAAACCCCAACCCCTCCAGAAACTCCCCCAACC
>NZ_JADEXY010000259.1 GCF_015206885.1 Microcystis aeruginosa LEGE 91341
CAGGATATACTCCACAAAAGCGTTTAAACTCTTCTGGATTCAAATTTTTTACTTTTTCGTAAGTCATTGTTTTTCTGAGTGTTTTACTTTATTTTACATAATCAGTTCCTATTTTTGCAGGAGGTCTATGGAACGAAACTTGAGAATTTTAAATTCCTTTCCCAACCAACCGCAGCGGGTTTGACTGAAAAAAATCGGACCCGGACTGTCTAACTTAATAGCGATGGCAATGGGGACAAAAATAACCCCCGTGATTAATAAACCCACGATGCCACCAAGAATGTCAAGACCGCGCTTTAACCAACTGCGAATCGAGGGATGGGTTTCCGGTAGATGGTTTTCAGGGGTAGTAAGGCCGTTTTCTTGGGCTGCTAGGGAAGGGGTTTGGAAGGTGAATAATTGATCTAGTCCCGTAATCGATAAAACCCCCATCACTGGGGGATGGACGTTAGCCAGCGCTAACTCGATATTTTTTTCCCTAGCCGCTTTGAGATTATGCACTAAAGCACCGACACCACTACTATCCATAAATTGAGTGGCATTCAGATCGAGAATGACTTTTTCGGGAGTGGGTGTTTGGGCGATGAGATGGTGAAACAGATCCTTGAACTGTACTGCTTCCAAGACAGTCAAGCGATCCGGCATCCGCAAAACCGGATACTCCATCGGAATGATCAGAAAACGTGTTTCAGGAATTTGGGAAGTCATCGACACAACGAGGTGGTTTGATAGATGAGCAAGGCCTGATGACCTACTTAAATGTTTACTACACTTTTCTGCAAATACCAATGGGTAATGTCACAGATTACCTGTAATTATCGGCTAACGAATCTCACCCAGGGGCGGACGGCCTTGGGTTTGGGACTTCGCTTTCGCCGCACTCTTCCTTAGGGCATCTAAACGGGTCTCATAACGCTTACGCAGACGACGGTTAGGTGTTTGTTCGATTAGGGTTTTAAAGGCACTGCCTAGGCTCTTGTAGGCGTTGGGGAGAGAATAACCGAAACGAGTGGCCAGGGCGATCGCTTTTTCATCGGCTTCGATCGCTTCTTTGAGAATTTTATCGCCGTTATTTTTGCGCCAGAGACGATAACCGGAAATCCCACATAATCCCATGGCCAAAAGCAATAATAACCCGTCCTGTACCCATAATTCTCCCACCGCACCACCTAAACCAATAGCGAGGGCGGCCATTTCCCAGCCTTCCCGGGGAATACTATCATTTTGAATCCTGGCCACTTCATGCCAAAAGAGCAAATTACGCTGATCGATGGCTAAATTTTCCCATTTTGCCAAATCTATCTGAATTTCTACCTCGTCTCTGCCAATTTCTTCACAACGGATCAGGGGGGGGTTAATCTCTGTGGAACCTTCTACCGTTACCCAACTTTGTAATTCTGGGGGTAGCAGGGTTTTTAGGCGCCGAAGTTCGCTCATTTCGGCTCGTGCAGAGGAGGCCGCATAAGATGTCATAGATTTTTTACCTATTCTCTACCAATGACGATGATTTCTATTTTGGATCATAGCGGTCTTTTTTGTAATCTTGGCAGCTTTTAGCCCTAGGAAGCATTTTCAGTGATCAGTGATCAGTCATCAGTGGGGGAAGTGGGGAGTGGGGAATTATGAATTATGAATTATGAAGTGGCAAAGTGGGGAAG
>NZ_JADEXY010000018.1 GCF_015206885.1 Microcystis aeruginosa LEGE 91341
GGGTAGAACCCCCCAAAGGCTTGGATTGAGTAATAAAATCGGAAGTAATGCCCGATTTTAGCCGAGAGTGTCCCCGTAAAAATCCCAACTTGGTAGATTTGCAAAAATGAGATGCACCCCTCCTTACTCCTCACCTAACGGAAGATTTTTGATTTTTGCAAGAGGTCTATTTTTAGACCAATCAGGGTGAGTTATCCTGCCTGAAAACACCCCCTGAAATGATCATAACGACAAATTAATAATAACTGCCGGATTTGCGATGATGGATGGCGGTTAAACCCTGGTGTAAAACCTTGCCTTTTTCTGCGATCGCATAAAGCAGCCAATGATCACCGCACTCCATTCGTTGTTCCACCCGACATTCCAGATAAGCGAGCGCTTCGGCCAGAATCGGCCCACCGTTCTCAGCTTTAGTGGTTTCGATATTAGCGAAACGATCTTCTCCTGGAGTAAAAGGTTTAAGAAAATGCTTCATTAAAGCCAAATGTTGACCTTCTTGGAGGATATTAAGGACAAAAGGCGTACCGGTATAAAGCAGAGACTCGATCGCTCGTTCTTTCGCCACGGCAATAGTCAATCCGGGGGGTGTGAACGTCGCTTGTGACACCCAAGAGGCTAACATGGCGCCGCGCAATTCTCCCAATTCGCAGGTGACGATACAGAGAGAACCCACCAAACGGCCCAGAGCCTGCGATCGCCGATCGCTTTGGGATTGGTTAACATTAGTTTTCGGTTGTCTGCTTTTGCGAGCTTTTTTGACTGCTTGAGCGAAATCGGTTCCCGCTTCCTCACAGGTCTTTAAAATTGCCTCCGTGGGTTTAAATTTAACCCGAATTGGCTCAAAACCGAAGCGATAACCACCATCCCGGAATTTACCTTCTAAAATATCGACCGCTTCCCCACTCCAACCGTAGGAGCCAAAAACTCCCACCAGCTTGCTTTTATCGCCATTTGCTAGGGTAATCCCCAAGGCAGTTTGGATGGGAGTCGGTGCGTGTCCTCCCAAAGTGGGGGAACCAAAGATAAAACCGACACTTTTTTCGATCGCCGTTTTGATCTCGTCCGGTTCAGCGGACTCGGCATTAATCGCCGTCACTGCTACTCCCGCTTTCGTGATCCCCATGGCGATCGCTTGAGCGAGGGTGGCGGTGTTGCCGTAGGCACTAGCATAAATCAGGGCGATTGTCAACTCTTGGGACTTTTGTACTGCTAACCATTGTTGATAGGAAAGGGTCAATTCGTGCATCGCGTAACGCACCAGAGGACCGTGACCAACAGCATAAAATAAGGGCGATTTAGCGGCTAATTTCTCCAAAGCGTTGCTAATTTGGCTGGCATAGGGAGCCATGAGACAATCAAAATAATAACGCCGATCTTCGTTATAAACGCTCCAACCCTCATCAAAAATTTGGTCGCCACAAACGTGCGCTCCGAACAATTTATCGGTGTAGAGAATATCGGTTTTACTGTCGTAGGTACAGAGTTGATCGGGAAATCTGGGGTTAGGAGTGGGGATAAATTCTAATTGATGGTTTGCTCCTAAATTTAATATTTCTTCCCCCTTGACAACCAACAGATTTAATGCTTCGGTTTCGAGAATTTTTTTCAGGGAAATTGCCCCCGGATTGGAACAAACAAAAGTGACTTGAGGCGCGATTTCTAAAAGTGCCTTGAGGGTGACGGCACGATTGGGGTTAACGTGACCGAGAATAATATAATCAATAGTTTTCGGATCGATTCTTTTAGTTAAAGCCTCTAAAAATATGGACGAAAATGATTCCCCTGGCGGATCAAAAAGAGCGACCTTTTCACCTTTAATCAGATAACTATTGGCCGTAGTTCCCTTTTGTAATCCGTATTCGATCTCGAATTTTAACCGGTCCCAAGTGCGGGAACGAAAGACAAAAGTATCCACGGCAATCGGTGCTACTTGTACATCTCTCGGTTTGACAATTGCATTATTCATAATCTTAGTTACCAGTTATCAGTTAAGTAGTAAATTAGTTAAGCGGCAACTTGAGGCTGTCATCATTTTTTACTAGGCAAGTTTGGCATCAAAGTCAACACTTGATTTTTGACTAAATACAGCCTTTTATCGCTGGGGACGAGTGGGAAAATTTACAGGTTATCTTGCCAGCCAGAAGGACATCAATATCTAAAGTACACCATCTCCGGGAAGAAACCTAGCTTCTAGCAATTTGTTCGCGGGTAAGGATACCCCTCTGGGGGGATTTGCCAGTCTATTGAGAAATTCTAAAGGGAAGGTGATCCCCAGAAGGGAAGTGCTAGTCTGAGGGAAACCCTGCTCTTTCCCTATCAGGCAAAGTTTTTATGAGCCATCAGCACTCGTCTTTTGACTGCACTAGCGCCAATTTTGAGAAAGCCGCTTTGAGTCATTTTCGCACTCTTGTGGCTTTTTTACCGGACAATTGCCGTGTTTACCGACAAACTTGGGAATTTTCTACGGTTCTCTGTCTCGATTTTCTAGCCTGTTTGCAGGGACTAGCAATCACTCATCAAAATTTCGCCCATCTAGTTAATGTGACACAAGAACTGGGTTTAGGTCAAGCAATTATTTTGAAAGTAGGCAATAAAATCGTTGAGTGGCATCGTTTAACAGTCTAG
Source organism: Microcystis aeruginosa LEGE 91341 (assembly GCF_015206885.1). GTDB lineage: Bacteria > Cyanobacteriota > Cyanobacteriia > Cyanobacteriales > Microcystaceae > Microcystis > Microcystis aeruginosa_H. Next base: position 2,626 of record NZ_JADEXY010000018.1, read on the forward strand.
AAAAAAATCGTCTCTCTCTGTTATTTCTGTCTCTGTGGTTTATAACTACCTCTTGCCTATCCTAACCAAGAAGTTAATTTTATCCTATCTAAAACTGTTTAAGTTTAGAAAAAGCTCCGATAATTTGACCGAGGCTAATACCACCATCATTAGTGGGAACAGTTTGCTGCCAGTAGGGTTGAAATCCCGAAGCTTGTAGGCGATTAATTGTTCTTTCCGTCAGATAACGATTTTGAAAACAGCCTCCCGTCAGCAGAATTTTTTCTCTACCTATTTTCTGAGCAATTTCTACAATAATCTCACATAAACTATTATGAAATTTAGCGGCAATTATGCCGATTTGTCCTTGTTTTTCTAAATCCTCAACAACTCCTAAAATTATCTGATTCCAATCAATAACTATGGGGGAGTCGGCGGACAAAGAAAAATGATAATATTCCTCCGTTTTAATGCTCTCAAGGGCAAATTCTAGCTGCATTGCTGCCTGTCCCTCAAAACTTAATTGATAACATAAACCTAGAATCGCCGCCACACCATCAAACAAACGCCCGACACTAGAAGTTAAAGGACAATTAATTTTTTTTGTTAACATTTGCCTAAAAATAGACCATTCCTGTTCACTAAAAGCTGATTTTATCCTATCGGTATTTTCCATAACTTCTAGTAATCCTAAAGCCACTCGTCTGGGTTCTTTAACCGCTTTTTCTCCTCCGGGTAATGGCCAGGGTTTAAAATGGGCGACTCGCTGCCAAGAATCGGCAGTGATATGGATAAATTCTCCCCCCCAAATTGTGCCGTCTAAACCGTATCCTGTTCCATCCCAAGCAACCCCTAAAACTGGAGGTTGTAGCTGATGTTCTGCCATGCAGGATAAAACGTGAGCGTAATGGTGTTGAATGGGAATAACGGGTAAATTTAAGCTATAAGCATACTTCGTCGCTAGATATTCAGGATGAGCATCACAGGCAATAATTTCGGGTGCAAAATCGTATAATTTTTTTAAACTATCGAGGATATTTTCAAAATGATTAACAGCATTAACTGTATCTAAATCGCCGATATGTTGACTGATAAAAACTTGATTTTTTTGGTAGATAGCCACGGTATTTTTAAAATAACTTCCCACGGCCAAAATCGGGGGAAAATCTCCCTCATTAACTTTAACGGGAAAGGGAGCATATCCCCGCGCTCGCCGCAAAATCATCGCTTTTCCTGCCATTTCCCTGATAATAGAGTCATCCACTGGTCGAACTATGGGACGATTGTGAACTAGAAATAAATCGGCGATGGTTCCTAATTTTTCTAAAGCTTCTTTTTCCTCAATACAGATAGGTTCATCGGCTAGATTACCACTGGTTGCTACAATAGGAAAGCCTAATTCTGCTAATAAAAGATGGTGTAGGGGAGTATAGGGTAACATGACTCCTAGATAGGGATTACCCGGAGAAACCGAAGGAGAAAGATAATTTTTTCTTTGTTTAATCAGGACAATTGCCGATGCAGGAGACTGCAATAATTGCGATTCTAAAGAAGATACATAACCATGTTTTTTCACTAACTCAAGATTAGGATACATCACGGCAAAAGGTTTATCCAGTCGCTGTTTACGTTGTCGCAATTTTTGCACTGCTTCCGTATTTCTTGCATCGACAACTAGGTGAAATCCTCCTAACCCTTTGATCGCTATAATTTTTCCCTGTTTAATTGCTCTAGCAGTGGCGATTAAAGCTTGATATTTTTCCGCTAATACAGTTCCTTGACTGTCTAAAAGACTGATTTGGGGTCCGCAACGAGGACAGGCATTCGGTTGGGCATGAAAACGGCGATCTAGAGGGTTTTCGTATTCCCTTTGACATTCGGGACACTGATTAAAACCCCTCATAGTTGTGGCACTGCGATCATAGGGTAAACTCTCGATAATACTGTAGCGAGGGCCGCAGTTAGTGCAGTTAGTAAAAGGATAGCGATAACGACGATTATTCGGGTCAAAAATATCGGCTAAACAATCGGGACAAGTGGCTAAATCCGGCAGAACAATTGTATTTTTTTCACCGCCGATGCTCTGGCGTATGCTAAAGTTTTGATAACCGACAGGATTTAACCATTGAGTCTCAATATTTTCAATTAGCGATCGAGGGGGTTTTTCTAAAGATAATCGAGTCAAAAAAGTTTCTAGTTTTTCTTGATCGCCCTCGACTTCAATAAAAACTCCGGCTGCTGTATTATTCACCCAACCAGTTAGGTTTAATTCCGTTGCTAATCGATAAACAAAAGGACGAAAACCGACCCCTTGTACTGCTCCGCGCACAATTAAAGCTAATCGCTGATCGGATTGACTGTTCTGATTATTCATAAATAATTTAACGGAGAAATCATCAAATCTATCCCTGATTACTTTTCCCGTTATACTAAACTTTCACTAATCACCTGACAGCATTCTTCCACACTTGCCCTTTTTTCCATAGCTATCACTAAAGCTTGATAGGCAGTCTGTTGTTTTTCTAAAAGAGTTTTTGCCTGTAATAAACTCCAGCGCTCTTTTTGAGCATAATTATTCTCAGGAACCCCCGCTAATTTTAAGGCCGATTGCAGATAAAATCGATCACTTTCTCCCCCTGTCGCTTTACCATAAACTAAGGTTTCGGCAGCAATTCCCGCCATCCACACCGTAGAAATTCGCTCTAAAAAAGCGGGAAAATCGGTAAAGTTCTTGACTTTTTGCTCTAAATCTGCTAGGTCAAATTGAACACCGCCGACTCCCTCCTGGCCTTGACGAAAGGCTTCCCAAGCGGTCAAACTATAACTGGCGATCGGAATACCCAAAATATAAGCGGTGAGAAAATGTCCAGCTTCGTGGTAGATAACTCTTTGACGGTGTTTACTGGGAGAAAGAGCATCCAGTAGTAAAGTCACGCCCCGGTTATTAAAGGTGAGAGTATCGACGGTAACTAATCCCAAGAGGCTAAAAGTAGCCAAAGCGGGGACAAAAGGCGAAATAGACAGCAAAGGAGTGACAAATACGGAAAGAGTGATCGAAAAAACGGTAATCGCGATCAGATTTAAGGCTGTCTGTTCCATAAAAATTAATAAAAATATACAAATGCTTAATACTATGTTACATGGACTAGTTTTATTTTCCCCGAATCAACCAACCAATTACCCCACCCACAAAAGCAGTCACAATCGATATACCGATCTGTTTCCAGTTTTTTACTTCCCCAATTTTTTCGGCTAAATCGGGAATTTTTCCCACGGATGCCTCTATGAGTTGCACTCTTTCATTTAAACCCGTGATTTTTGCGTCTAAAGTCCTGATTTCTCCCTTGATTTCCGTCTGTCCTATCTCTAGGACTTGAATTTCTCTTTTGATCTCTCCGATGCTATTCTCGATCGCTTTTTGTCCACTCTCCAGAGAGGTTAAACGAGTTTCGATCGCTTTTTGTCCACTCTCCAGAGAGGTTAAACGAGTTTCGATCGCTTTTTGTCCACTCTCCAAAGAGGTTAAACGAGTTTCGATCGCTTTTTGTCCACTCTCCAAAGAGGTTAAACGAGTTTCGATCGCTTTTTGTCCATTGATAATCAAATCTTCTAACCTTTTTAGGTCATTTTCCGTAAAAGCCGTCATCAGCTAAACTCCTAATAGATTAATTTTTTCTCGTCTTGAGATTAAATCGATCGTTGACTAACTTAATTATGGAGTCAAAATCAAGCTGTTACCCATTGATAGTTCTAGGTTCGACACAGCAATAGGGATTTAGGGTGATCGGGAAATTTCCGCTAAATCCCCCACTTCCCCACTTCCCCACTTCCCCTTTAACATAAATAAATATTATCGTTTTCCTGTATGGATAACTTTTATTGATGAATATTGATCGCACTATCCAAGAGGCAATAGGGATTTAGGGTAATAGACAAATTTCCCCCACTTCCCCCATCTCCCCACTGATAATTCATAATTCATAATTTATAATTCATAATTCCCCATCTCCCCTTTACCATAAATAAATATTATTGTTTTCCTCTATGGATAACTTTTATTGATGAATATTGATCGCACTATCCAAGAGGCAATAGGGATTTAGGGTGATCGGGAAATTTCCGCTAAATCCCCCACTTCCCCACTTCCCTACTCCTGTCTCCTGTCTCCTGTCTTCTAAATTCTGCTGTATTGTTTCTGCTCATGAATATCGATCGCACTATCCAACTAGCTCATCAATTAGCGGACGCTTCTGGAGAGATTATCCGGCGCTATTTTCGGCAGCCTCATCTAGAAACCGAAACCAAACTCGATCAAGTTTCCTCAATAGTAACAATCGCCGATCAAGAAGCTGAGGAGGCGATGGTGGCGATTATTCGGCGAGAATTGCCTGAAGATGGCGTTATTAGGGAAGAAGGAGCCAATATTCCCTCCGAAAGTGGTCGTTATTGGGTATTGGATCCGATCGATGGCACATCCTCTTTTGTCAAGGGATTACCGATTTTTGGGACTTTAATCGGCCTAGTGGCAGAAAATCAACCGATTTTAGGAATTGTCGATCAACCGATTTTAGGCGATCGCTGGTTAGGAGTGAAGGGAAAAGCGAGTCTTTATAATAACCAGATGATTGTTAATCCCTACTGTCAAGATCGAGAACTTGCCTTAAAAAATGCCTGTTTAGCCTCCACCACTCCCTTAATGTTTATCACAGAACGACAGCAAGCGATCGCTCGTCAGATGCAAAGCGTCTGTAAACGCACCGCTTTTGGGGGTGATTGTTATAACTATATGATGTTAGCCACTGGCTGCACTGCCATGCCGATGGTAATCCTGGAATCAGACCTGAAATACTACGATTTTTGCGCTTTAATCCCGATTATTGAAGGTGCGGGCGGAATAATTAGCGATTGGTCGGGTAATCCCCTACAAACTGATTCTAGCGAAGTTTTAGCCGTCTCTAATTCGGGTTTATGGGAGCAGGTTTTAGAACAAATCAGCAGAGTGGGTTAGTGCCAATACTAAGATAATTAATCAACAGCTAACCCACCCCTGCGACAATTAAACGGTGGCTAATTGAGGTTGGGGACGTTTGCTGTTACGGATACCTTCGATCGCCGCTGCGTAATCAGGGGCATTAAATACCGCCGAACCTGCTACGATCGCATTAGCACCCGCTTCGAGAACTTGCCAAGTATTAGCCGGTTTTAAGCCGCCATCCACTTCAATCCAGGGATCCAAGCCTTTTTCATCGCAGATTTGACGTAATTGACGGATTTTGGGGACAACTTCCGGGATAAAACTCTGGCCACCAAAACCGGGGTTAACGCTCATAATTAGGACTAAATCGCACAAATGCAGCACATATTCGATTAAATCTAAGGGAGTGGAGGGATTTAATACCACACCCGCTTGTTTACCGAGTTCGCGAATTTGGCAAAGAGTACGATGGAGGTGGGGAGAAGCATTATGTTCAGCGTGAACAGAAATAATGTCAGCACCCGCTTTCGCAAAGTCAGCCACATATTTTTCCGGTTCCACGATCATTAAATGCACATCTAAAGGTTTTTTCGTATAGGGACGAATAGCGGAGACAATCAGGGGTCCAATGGTGATATTCGGGACAAAACGACCATCCATCACATCAACGTGAATCCAATCGGCTCCTGCCTTATCCACAGCCTCGATATCGGCTCCTAATTTACTAAAATCCGCCGATAGGATCGAGGGAGAGACAATGATCGACTTCGAGCTTCCGTTTTGGGTCATGGCTAACTATAGAATTTCGTGTTTATATTTTCGTAACAATCTTATCAGCAATCAGTGATCAGTGATCAGTAATCAGTGATCAGTAATCAGGAGTCAGGAGACTCCGAGACAGGAGACAGCTTTTTTCTTCTATCTCCCCAATTCATAATTCATAATTCATAATTTATAATTCATAATTCCCACTCCCCCCCTCCGCATCCGGCATAGAAGCATAGGTATATGTAATTGTCAATCTAGATTTACGAACTTTTTTGTCGAAACTGGATCATAAACTTTAAAAATAGGCATGATGGGAATAGTTGAGATCGAGGGGGTGGAAAGATGGATAAACTGGTGGCTTTGTGGTTATATAGCGTTTCTGATTCACAAGAGGTACATTCCCGATCCTGAACAGCTTAATCAGCAAAGGTTTAAGTGTGCCGCACAGGTGCGAGAACCGCTATATATACTTGGCTATCTCAGGAATTCACGCTACCCTAGGTTTCGGGTTCTTTACATTTTGTTACTTACCATCCGTAAGAAAACTTAGTTCGCTTACCTTATTTTCTCAAAAAAGAATCTTAAAAAAGTGTTAAGGTTTTATAATTGGGGAGTGTTATCAGGAGGAAAATTGTGTTTAAACGACTTGCAGAACAGCATCGCCAACTGGTCAAAGACTTAGTCATGGATTTACAGGCTTTAGCGATCGCACTAGAAAATCAAGGTTATCTAGCATCCTGCTACACCTGTGGCGGTCAACTGAATAGCGCATCTTTTATGGTGGGATTGGGTGAAACCCATCTAATTCGGTTTCTCGTGTCCGATTACGGCATCACCTGGACAGAAATGCGCGATGATCGAGAGTTAATGAAACTCGAAGGCGCGGAAGCCATCAGCCAACTACAAGAATTAGCCAATCTGATTAAATATCAAATTCCGCCGGCGGAATTTGTTGACAAAAAACCCTCCTCAGTGCTGCAACGGTTAGAGACGGTTTAACCAGAGATGTGACCTAAACTTGTATGTTTAGGGAACTTTTTTCCCTAAACTTTCAGCCAACTGTTAGCTAGATAGGCCATTCGTTTCATCTCTTTTCGTCCCCGGGAGACGGAATCGAGGATCATGCCAGAGGTCAAACTTAAAAAGGCTAAAAGCATGATCGAGGCCGATAAAATAGCGGTGGGAAAACGTGGTACTAAGCCAGTTTCGAGGTATTCAAATAGGACGGGAATCGCTAAGAGGAGGGAAATAACCGCCAAAATTAGCGAGACAAGGCTAAAAAAGAGAAAAGGACGAATTTCTTTAAAAAGTAGGATAGCGGTTCCCAATACCCGCCAGCCATCTTGAAAGGTTTTTAACTTACTTTGGGAACCCTCGGGACGTTCCCCGTAGAGGGTTGGTTCTTCAGCGAAGGGAATTTTTAATTCTAAAGCGTGGATAGTTAACTCGGTTTCAATCTCGAAACCATTGGACAAAGCGGGAAAAGATTTGACGAAACGACGAGAAAAGACACGATAACCGGAGAGCATATCGATTAAACGCGCTCCAAACAGAAATTTAACGAATCCCGTTAAAAATAGATTACCGGCGCGATGACCCGGACGATAAGCCTGGGAGGATTTTACCGCTTCCCGACGCGCACCGACAACCATATCTAACTGTTCCTGCAGCATTCGTTCAATTAAGCGACGTACTGCCGCAATTTCGTAGGTATCATCACCATCGATGAGAATATAGATATCCGCTTCGATATCGGCAAACATCCGCCGGACAACATTGCCTTTTCCCGGTTGGGTTTCCTGACGCACGATCGCCCCCGCTTTCAGGGCCTCGGTCACGGTATCATCGCTAGAGCGGTTGTTATAGACATAAATTGCCGCTTCTGGTAAAAAAGTTTGGAATTGGGAGACAACTTTAGCGATCGTTAGTTCTTCGTTGTGACAGGGAATAATCGCAGCGATACGGTAGTTTTGCAAGGAAATCGGCGGAATAGCGGTCATTTCGATCATGGCTAACGACAACGTTTAATGATGGTTAGGGGGGTGTCCTGGCGTTGGACGGCGTGAACAATGGGACAATGGGGGAAAGCTTGGAAATAATCGTATCGGGATAAACCCATGTAATAATCGGGGTCGGGAGCTTTTCCCCAAGCAAAGTCATCTCGATAGATCATCGTAAAGTTTCGTTGGTGATTCTCTACCATTTCCGCCGCAAACATCGGACCGGCAACGACAATGGTAGAGTTAGCGCCGGCATTTTGATTAAGCCATTCCATCCCCTCCTTGAGACTTAATCCCCAGTAATCGGTTTCCTGTTGACCTTGGACCACTTTTAAGCCTCCGTAGGCGCGATTATAGTAGGTGTATTCGTAGGGATGCAGGCTAATCATGTCATAGACAATGACGCTAAAGTTGAGGATTAGCAGGGTCGTTAGAAAGATTTTTATTGACTTTCGCTTGAGTTTATGATATGTCCAAATAATGGCCGTAGATGCGATCGCTGCTAGGGCGGGAATGACAAATAAAAAGTGACGGATGCCGTCGTAGAGAGTGGATTGACGCAGTATAGCAACGGTAGGCAGTAAAAACGCTTGCATTAGGGTGATTATGGCGCAAGCACGCTGGCTTGGCGTTAATTTGGTCATTTTTGTCAAAATCCAAATTACACCGACGATTGTGGCGATTTGCAGGAGGACGGGGGTAGTGAGGGAAAATAGCCGGGGTAGATAGTACCAAGGCAGGGAACGACCGGGGATATTTTGACCGTTAAAGAGAACCGTATTATCCCAGATGTTATACTTTGACATGAGGGTTATCGCTTCGATAAACCAAGTAATCGGGTTTCTCCAAGCGGCGGGATGGACAATATAGGTGGTTATTGCCCAAAAAAGTATAATAACTGCGTATAGGGGCAGAAAACGCCAGACGGTTTTGGGAAGGGTTTTGATATCCCAACGGGCCACTAGATGAGCGAAGATGAGATAAAAGAGGATAAAAAAGCCACCGATGCGAATTCCGGTGATTAAACCAGCAAGAATCCCGTAGAGGCAAGAATAAACGGTTAAACGGTTAAATCCTAGTTTAATAGCCTGATTTTCGGACTGAAAATATTTATCCAGCAATAGGGAACCAGCGAAGGTTCCGAGGGTGAACATGGCTGCAAAGGGGATATCTTTGGGATTAAAGAAGCTATGACCCCAAAAAGCGGGAAATAGGGCTAAAATTAGCGCACCTAACCAAGCGGATTCGATTCCTGCTAGGATAGCGACGATTCCCACCACCGATAGATAGGTAATCAGGGAAAAAAGAAAGGTGACGACGTGCTTAACCCGGGTTATTTGCCAGATCCTCGATAGCCATTTATCCTTATCAGTGGGATTGGGGGGAAGATTGGGGGTAGCAGGGAAAGATTTTTCTTTGGTTTCGTAGATGAGTTGGGAGATATAGTTAAAATAAAAGCCGTAATGACGGGACATTTCTGATATGGGCTTGTTTTCTCGGATATATTCGAGATTATGATTGACCATATCCACTTCGATCGGTTCGTCCCAAGTGATACCATAGTTTCCGACTACCGATAAACCAATTATCGCCAGAACTAGGATGACCGATAGAATTTTTAGATAAGCTTGCTTGACTGAGATTAACCCTTTTCTAGACTTCATTGGCGATCGAGTCAGCATGGTGGGCAATTTTATCACCTTAGTATATCAAAATTTGGTCAACTTGCCGAAAGACGTTTTTGGGAGTTAAAAGTTTCTGTTTGTATTTGTTACTCAAACATGGTATATCAAGTAAAAAGCTATCAGCTAAAAGGCCGACTCGTCCCAGAGCTACTAATTAGTCTAATGGCACAAAAACTGGTTATTTTTCTCGTCAAATTCACCAGAATTATTGATTAAATTATGGCATTATTAAAACGGTTCAACCTGACTCATCCCCTCCTCTGGGCAGTAGTTTATTTTATCGCACTAGGAATTATCTCAGTTATCTTAGGTCAAGATGTTAGCTGGGATTTACGCAATTATCATTTTTATAATCCCTATATGTTGTTAACGGGACGTTTTAAGTATGATGTCCTCCCAGCACAGATACAAACTTTCTTTAATCCTTTGATGGATGTTCCTTTTTTCGTTGCTATCCATTACCTAAAACTACCTCCTGTGGTGGTCGGTTTTTTCTTGGGAGGTTTCCATGGATTAAATCAGTGGTTAGTTCATTTAATCACTTATCACTCCTTCGATAAAGTTTCCGAAAGATACAAGATAACTTTAAGCGTAGCAGCAGCAATTACCAGTATTTTTGGGGCAGCATTTCTATCAGAGTTGGGAACCAGTATCGGTGATAGTACCAGCAGTGTTTTTGTTTTGGCAGGATTATTTTTAATTATTGCTTGTCTTGGTCGTAATCAACCAGTTAAGCTTAAAACTATAATTTTCGCAGGATTGCTTTTAGGACTAGCAACAGGACTAAAATTGACCACGGCACTGTATAGTATCAGTTTAATCGTGGCGATTAGTTTTTTAACCAATACCATCAGGGAAAAGCTGCGTAATCTTCTGACCTTGATTCTATCTATGGCTGTGGGATTTTCCCTGACGATGGGTTATTGGATAATCCTGATGTGGACTAATTTTGCTAATCCCCTTTTTCCCTTTTTTAACAAAATTTTTCAATCTCCCTACATCGAAACGGATTTTAACCTGCAAGATGCACGCTTTTTACCGAAAGATGTTTGGCAATTTTTATTTTATCCCTTTTATTTTGTGCAGGAACAAACCCTAGTGGCTGAGGTAAAATTTAAAGAGACTCGTTTTTCTATTGCCTATGTTTTAATTGTTATTCTTCTGGGAGTGATTATTTATCAGTACACCTCTCGCCGTTCTCTAGAGCAAAAAAATAATTTAGTCCATTTGCCCATTCTCGGATTTTTATTACCTTTTTATTGCAGTGCCTATCTGATCTGGTTAAAGGGTTTTTCTATCTATCGTTACTTGATGGTTTTAGAGTTAATCACACCAGTTTTAATTATCCTGATTATTGCCTATATTTATCCTCATAAAAGGACAGTTTTTATAATCTCTATCGCTATTTTTACCTTAATTGCTGCTACAGTAAAACCCTTAGACTGGTGGAGAATGGGATGGTCAGATAATTATTTTGGTATCGATAGTCAAGCATTAAAACCCTACGAAAATTCCACGATTGTTATGTGGGGAGATGAAGGAACGGGTTATCTAGTTCCCCATTTTCCCGCTTCGACTCGTTTTGTGCGATTGCGAGGAAATATGGGAGTCAGTGAGGGAACTTTAATGCGAAAAAATGCCGAGACATTTATTGCTAATACTCCCCCAGAATCTCTCTACATTCTTCAGACAGACTTTAATAAAAAATCCCCTGATATAGTGGAGGATTTAGCCAAGGAAAATCTCGTTATTGACTTCCAAAGTTGTCAACCCTTTCCCAGTAAAATTGAAAAGTATCATCTCTGTCGTCTTCAGAAGAAGTAATTCTCACGGGAAAGTTATTCTCTAACAATTATTAATTACCAGTGACTCCTACCTTTCATCTGTAATGATTTATCTATTGACGGTTAACTACAATTGCGCGGAATTAATTAAGCGTTTAATCGCTTCCCTCAACGATAACTTATCTGCTACTCTTATCATTGTTAACAATTCCACTGAAGATAAAAATATCCAATCTTTAGCAGCGGAAAGAGTCAATATTATTGAAGCGGGGGAAAATTTAGGATTTGGGAAAGGATGTAATCTAGGACTTAATTGGATTTATCAACAAGACAGAGAAGCTATCGCTTGGTTAGTTAATCCCGACGCTTACTTATTACCAGACTCTCTGGAGAAAGCAAGCAAATTTTTTCAGCAATATCCCGAAGTTGCCATCGCTGGTACAGAAATTTACGAACCGGATGGTAAAATCTGGTTTGGTTGGGGAAAATTTAATGCTAAAATCGGCACAATTAACGTGGTAGAGGAATCCTTAGACTATGGAGATAAACCCTATCTTATTCCTGACTGGGTGACGGGATGCAGTTTATTAATTAACTTCTCTAATTTTTCCACTTGTCCCCATTTTGATCCCGATTACTTTCTCTACTACGAAGACTTTGATTTTTCCCGAAGATACGCAAATCAAGGCTATTTAGTTGTTGTTACCAATCAGATTAAAATCATTCATGAACCATCTTCTATTACCCGTCGCTATGGTTATCTAAGACTAACCCATAATATCTATGGTTATCTTCTCAGTCTCGAAAAACATACGACTTTAACTCTCCTTGTTTATCGCTTGCTGCGGATGAGTTTTATGTCTTTACTGATCCTTCCCATTAAACCAAAATTCTCCCTAGCTAAGTTAGAAGGAATTCAACTCTATTGTCAAAGAATTATCACTAAACTGCGTCTAGGTTAAAACCCTTATTTTTGCCGCTTCAGGCAGTATTCATACTATAGCGTTTTTCAGTCTGCTGAGGTACAAAAGTTAAGTATCTAAGCACAATTAATTAGGGTTTGCGACAAAAAGTTTTTCGTGGGGGCAGGGTGTGGGGGGAGTGGGAATTATGAATTATGAATTGGGGAGACCACTTCGTGCGCGACGTTCGGCGACGCTCAGTCGAGCCGTTGCGGGGAGAAGTGGGGAAATTGAACTAAAACCCCAAAACCCCAAAACCCCAACCCGCAAAACCTGTCTCCTGTCTCGACTAGGAAATTAATTTTGCTTCGGTACTTATGGGTTTTAGGCAAAGAGCAAAAGGAAAAAGAGAAGAAAAATAGGCGTACCTCACTAGCTTAGGAAACGCTATAAATTCTGTTTAAAAGCTATGGGAAAGGGGGGAGTGGCTTATCTCCAATTCCCCCTCTCCTATCCCTTGATTCTTCAGCCACAGCGGCCGACCCCGCTTGATTGTAAAGATTTGTTTAGCTTGACCAGAGGTTGATAGTGCATAGGTTAGGATGAATCTTAAATGGATTCAAAATGAATTTTAAATGAATTCAAGATGAGCCAATCTGGTGAACTGTCGTATTTTAATCATGGAGTTGCCATTTTGTGAGTAAGAAATGGTTCGCGGATAACAGTTTGTCGATCGGGCGGACTCCTCTAGTGCGCCTTAATCGAATCGTTGGCAACAATCACGCCACGGTTCTGGCCAAGATTGAAGGTCGTAATCCAGCCTATTCGGTCAAATGTCGTATTGGTGCGGCCATGATCTGGGATGCGGAACAACGGGGACTATTGGGGCCGGGCAAAGAACTGGTGGAACCCACCAGTGGCAATACAGGCATCGCCCTGGCCTTTGTAGCCGCCGCTAAGGGGATTCCCCTGACCCTGACCATGCCTGAAACCATGAGCTTAGAGCGGCGCAAACTGTTGCTCGCCTATGGAGCCAATTTGGTGTTAACAGAAGGGACTAAAGGCATGACCGGAGCGGTGGCAAAGGCAGAAGAAATTGCCGCATCTAATCCCGATCGCTATGTGTTGTTGCAACAGTTCCGCAATGCTGCCAATCCCCGCATCCATGAGGAAACCACCGGCCCCGAAATTTGGCAGGACACAGATGGGGCGATCGATATTCTCGTGTCGGGTGTGGGAACGGGCGGAACCATTACGGGAGTTTCGCGCTACATCAAAAAAACCCAAGGAAAACCGATTTTATCGATAGCGGTGGAGCCAGAAGCCAGCCCGATACTATCCCAAGCTAGGGCAGGTCAGCCCCTAAAGTCCGGCCCTCACAAAATTCAGGGCATTGGGGCGGGGTTTATTCCCGAAGTTCTGGATTTATCCCTCGTGGATGGGATTGAAACCGTTTCCAACGAAGAGGCCATTCTTTATGCCCAAAGATTGGCTAAGGAAGAAGGGATTATCTCCGGCATTTCCTGCGGTGCCGCCGCTGCCGTCGCCGCTCGTTTGGGACAACAACCCGAACACCAAGGCAAAACCATTGTCGTGATTTTGCCAGATTCCGGAGAACGGTACTTGAGTTCCATCCTGTTCCAAGGGGTATTTAATGAGCAAGGGTTAGTGGCTTGACATCCTCGCCGCCCTAAAAGTGCGGCGATTCCTAAACCTCACGATTTAAGTTTCTGCTTCCACCACCGTCGCATACCACAGTTAAAAAACCATGTACTGTCTTACACAGAGTCCACAGACTTTCGCCCCATTTCAGAAGCCCGATTCCGTGTGTCCCACGGTACGTTGACCGCCTATAGCTTCTTGTACTTGTTGCGCGCGACTTTTTACCCGGCCAAGCTTTTCTGGTCGGAACCCCCTAAGCCGAGTTTTCAAGGTGCTGCGCCGTCCACTTGGTTTTCGAGACTGGCCTTTTAATTCTAACGTAAAGCCGCCGTTCTACGGCGGGGTTTCAGACCCAAAATTTCCCATGACGAGCAAGTATCCGAGCAGTTCCAGCGCTCTCTCCCAACCGACCCTGTCCTTGGATCTCGATGAGATTATCGCTCAATTGTCCAAACCTCGTGGCGAGTCGTTCCACAGTTGGTATCAATCACGAAACCATTTCCCCTTGCCCTCCCGTGAGGCCTTATTTCGGATTGTTGATCGACTGCGTGCCGTTCTTTTTCCCTATCACTTTGGCAATCCCGATTTAGGCGAAACATCCAGCCGCTATTTTATCGGTCATACCCTCAATGAAGTCTTGCAACTGCTGCATCATCAGGTTTGTCGCGAACAGTGGTTGCTGGGGTCACAGTTGCACTTAGAGGCAGACCAGATTGAGACACACGCCCAAGGGACGGTACAAGCCTTTGCCACTCAATTACCCCATCTGAAAGCTCTACTGGAAACCGATATCACGGCGGCCTATCGAGGTGATCCGGCGGCCAGAAATTTAGATGAAGTGTTGTTTTGTTATCCCGGAGTAACGGCCATCACTTATCACCGCATTGCCCATGCCCTGTATCGGTTGGAATCGCCCCTGTTGGCGCGGATTATCAGTGAAATTGGTCATTCCTTAACGGGGATTGACATTCACCCCGGCGCCTCGATTGGCAATAGTTTCTTTATCGATCATGGGACGGGGGTGGTGATTGGGGCCACCACGGTGATTGGCGACCGCGTGCGCCTTTACCAAGCGGTCACGCTCGGGGCGAAAAGTTTTCCCCGGGACGAATCGGGCAGTTTAATCAAAGGTCAAGCCCGTCATCCGATTATTGAAGATGATGTGGTGATTTACTCAGGTGCAACGATTCTCGGTCGGGTAACTATCGGTCGGGGTGCCACCATCGGTGGAAATGTTTGGTTAACCCGCAGTGTGCCGCCGGGGGGTTTTATCTCCCAGGCGCAACTACGACAGGAAATGTTTGATGACGGCTCTGGAATTTGAGGGGCTGTCCGGGCTGTAAATGTTCGGCCATGACAGTCGCTTTGTTACTTTTTCTTAAATTGGAGGATTTAACTCGATGACGTATAGCCAAGATCATGAATTGCAACTGGCTTTGGGAGATGCTGCCGCTCGGCAGTTAGCCAATGCCACGAAGACCGTTCCTCAGTTATTGACCATTTCACCCCGGTGGTTCGTTCGCCTCTTGCATTGGCTACCCGTTGAGGCGGGGATTTATCGTCTCAATAAAGTCAGGGATGCTTCCCGGGTTGAGGTGGCCTGCTCTGAACGAGACGAGCGGGAGCTGCCCGAAACCTTTGTGGATTACGAAGAGACCCCCCGGGAGTATTTCTTGAGTGCGGTGAATACGGTACTGGATGTTCACACTCGCGTGTCCGATCTCTACAGCAGTCCCCACGATCAGATCCATGAACAATTGCGGCTGACGATCGAAACCCTGAAGGAACGTCAAGAAAATGAGTTGATCAACAACCATGAGTATGGATTGCTGAACAATATTGTTGATTCCCAGAAAGTACAACCTCGCAATGGTGCGCCCACGCCGGACGATTTGGATGAGTTGCTGGTCAAGGTGTGGAAGGAACCGGCATTTTTCCTCGCCCATCCTAAAGCGATCGCCGCCTTTGGCCGAGAAGCAACCCGACGGGGTGTACCCCCTGCTACGGTGTCATTATTCGGGTCTCAGTTTATTACTTGGCGGGGCGTGCCTTTGATTCCTTCCGATAAGTTGGCCGTGAATGAGCAAGGCAAAACCAATATTTTGTTATTGCGGGTAGGAGAAAGCCGTCAAGGGGTAGTCGGTCTTTATCAGCCCAATTTACCCGGTCAACAGGGAGTTGGCTTGTCGGTGCGATTTATGGGGATTAGTCGCAAGGCGATCTCCTCTTACCTGGTCTCCCTCTACTGTTCGTTGGCAGTGTTGACCGACGACGCGGCGGCCGTACTGGAGAACGTTGATGTCAACCAATACCACATCTACGACTATGACTAACCCTGAACTGATCCGGTGAAAAGGCGGGGGGGAATTCCCCGCCCACCACTGCCCTAACTGAGGTCGAGAACATTTCTCTTAAACCCTTATTCCAACCTGATCTTCTTGAGCATCTCGCCCAGACGATAATTCAAGAACTACAACGGCACGACCTTGGAGCGTCGCGGGCCAAGGGGTTGAGTACAGACCGGGATGATCTGGTGCCATCCACGGCAGCCACCTCCCCGGCTGCTGTGGGCGAACGGCCTACAGTTCCCTTCGACGTAGCTCAGGGTAAACCCTTTACTGTACCCTTAGCCACCCCCTCTTTCTACTTCATCGAAGAGTTAGAAACAAAAATCCCCGACCTTCCGGCGGTAGTGGCCAAACCGGGCCAGCTTGTTCAAGTCCCAGCGATCGATCCCCTTTTTGTCCCCCAGGCAAGCGGGCGAAGCGTTCAACGACCTAGCTTCTTTGATGTTGATACCATTCGCCTGGATTTTCCCATCCTGCAAGAACGGGTGAATGGCAAACCCTTGATCTGGTTCGACAATGCCGCAACAACTCAAAAGCCCCAAGCAGTCATCGATCGCCTCGTTCATTTCTACAGCCATGAAAATTCCAATGTGCATCGTGCCGCCCATGAATTAGCGGCTCGCGACCCGGATGCTTACGAAGCGGCCAGAGAAACGGTACGCCGTTTTCTCAATGCCTCCTCTGTCAACGAAATCATTTTCGTGCGGGGAACAACGGAAGGCATTAATCTGGTGGCAAAAAGCTGGGGACAACAAACCCTACAAGCGGGGGATGAGATTGTCCTCACCCATCTAGAACACCATGCCAATATTGTGCCTTGGCAGCAACTAGCCGCCCAAACGGGAGCAAAATTGCGGGTTGTCCCCGTCGATGACCACGGGCAGATTTTACTGGCAGAGTACCAACAATTACTCAACTCCCGCACAAAACTGGTGGCTTTTTCCCATGTTTCCAATGCCTTGGGAACCATTACCCCGGCTAAACAAATCATTGACTTAGCCCATCGGGTCGGGGCCAAAGTCTTGTTAGATGGCGCTCAATCGGTTTCCCACATTCCGATCGATGTTCAACAATTAGGGTGTGATTGGTTCGTCTTTTCCGGACATAAAGTCTTTGGTCCCACAGGGATCGGGGTACTTTATGGTCAAGAAGACCTGTTGAATGCCACGGTTCCCTGGCAAAGCGGCGGCAACATGATCGTGGATGTGACGTTTGAGCGCACCGTGTATCAGGCGGCTCCCACTCGTTTTGAGGCCGGAACGGGCAATATTGCCGATGCCGTTGGCTTAGGGACGGCCTTGGATTATGTTCAGCAGATTGGTTTGACCACCATTGCCAATTACGAGCATGAACTTCTGGAGTACGCCACTGCGGGACTGACAACCATCCCGGGCTTGCGTTTGATTGGGACGGCAGCCGATAAGGCTGCCGTGCTTTCCTTTGTGCTGGAGGGATTTGATGTGGAAGTGATTGGACAGGCCCTGAATCGGGAAGGGATTGCCGTGCGGGCAGGCCATCACTGCGCTCAACCCATTCTGCGACGCTTTGGTCTAGAGGCAACGGTGCGCCCTTCCTTGGCTTTCTACAATACTAAGGCCGAAGTGGATGCGCTGGTGGCCGCGTTGGAACGTCTGCAACACCAATAAACTGACGGTCATGGGTGGGGCAGCTTGTACACCTATTCCAGTTCCCCTATAGCGGTAAGCGCTTGAGTGAGATACAAACCAAGCTTTGCCTAGCATGGTTTATAGCTCGTGACACTGTACCTCATACGACTGCACACCGCTATAAACTGCCACCTATTTAAAATGTATAGGAGGGTGGAGAGCGGGTTTTTCAAGTTGGATTGGGAGTTAATTAGGGCTTGCTGAATAATGGTAAAACCCTTTTAAAATAAGGCTTTTGACCTGTTAAAGTCCGATGTTCATGCTGCGAAAATAGGATTGGGACTTTCAAAAACCTTGCATTATCCTTCTTGTAGTACATCGCTTGGTACAAAAAACAAGGGCAACAAAGCCTGAAACGACCGGCTACTGACTCCTGACTCCTGACTCCTGACTCCTGACTCCTACCCCCAGGAAAAACTTTTTCAGCAGACCCTAATTATCTTATTAAAAACGGATTTGTCTGACTTTCCTAGGAAGGCTGATAAATACTCAACTACAATCTGGCACTAATAATTTTTGATCATTAATTCTCTACCAGATGCTGCCGCTCCTTGTTTATAATTATTCATGCCATACTGAAGATTCCACTCGATAATATGGGCAAAATTAAAGAGTTTTCGTATCTCTGGACAATCATCGTAGGTAATTAACCATTTAGCCTGACATTGACGCATATTATCGGCAAAACGTTGATGATCGAAGCTGGTATGTAAATTACCTCTTACACCGTACAAACGGGATTTTGTGGCAGTATAGTAGGGGGGATCGAGAAAGATAAAAACTTCTTTTCCCTCAGCAAATAATAATTCTTCGTAGTCTTGATTAGTAATTTTTACCGATGCTAATAACGGCGCAATTTGAGTTAATCTAGCCATTGATGAATCAGTAAATCTACTGGTAAAAGCCGCTTGAGAATACCCCCCCGAATCGACTGTTCCCGAAAAAGTAATCCGATTTAAGATAAAAAAACGCACTGCTTTCTCAAAGTCGGTTAACTTTAAATCTTCCCTTGTCAAATCTTGAAATAATTCTCGTCCGCTATCATATTTCTGTTTAATTTCTGTTATTTTTGCTACCAATAACTCAATATTTTCTTGAGCGCATTGCCAGAAACAATACAAATCATAATTTAAGTCATTAATCCAATAGGTTTTTATTTGTTGCTCAAAGAGTTGTTTAACAGCAAAAAACACTGAACCACCACCAAAAAAAGGTTCTCGATATTCCCTAATATTCACAGGAATTTGCGGCAGAATTTGCTTAATCGCCCGGGATTTCCCCCCCGGATAACGCAAGGGACTTTTAATTTTTGACATTTTATACTAAATCCGTTTGTTATTGAATTTCTTCTAACGACCAAGTTAGTCCTCGTGTTTCTCCCCAGACTTCTACTTACTTTGTCTAGCTTGACTAACTTTTAACCAGGCAAAGATTTGTTGTGGAGTCAGTGTCAACTGAACCCCTGCAATTACCTTAAGCTGGTGATCCCCTCTGCAAACTTCCGGCTCTTGTTGGGGAGTAAACATTAAAACAGAATAATCATCTGGATCAAGCATCCATCCTAATTTACTGCCATGTTTTAAACAGTGTAGAATGTTGTCAATTACACGGTTTACCTTTTGATCCGGTGAAAGAATTTCGATAGTCCAATCAGGTGCTTCCCTAAAGTCGTCCTCTGGTTCACCTGCTTGATTGAGGTTAATTCGATTCCATGCAATTACCGCCACATCAGGAACGATCGAACGCTCGCCGAAGGTACATCGCAACTCAGGTAAGGCTGTATAATCAACAGTGTGGCTGTCAACCGCAGCTAAAAGACGTTTTTGCAGGATAGAGTGTCGAGTCTTAGGCATGGGTTTCTGAATTGCGACTCCATGCAAGTATTCCCATGCTGGAGAATCCTCCAAATATGGCAATTTGAGGAAATCTTCAAGGGTGAGACTCTCAGTCAAGGAAGTCGTCATCGGTTCAAGCAAAGGTTTTTTTTGTGACTTTATTATAAATGAACTTTATCTGGGTTGCTTACCGACGATTCAGGTATATTTGAGGAGAATTGGCCATCTCAATCAAATGGGTCGATTTCTTAACTATTCTGGCTCTTCGTTACTTGTTATGGTTCGATAGGGGGGCATAAATTGACTAAATCCTTCTCTGGCAAGAGACTTAATTGATGAGTTCGCTCTAGATTAAAAACAATTGACAAAAATCGCCAAATGCCTTTCTAAATAAGGGTTACATCTCTTATAACCCCAGTCCATTGCATAACACAAACCGAAGAACCACTATTCTGACTGACTGGTATCACTGGAAATACCCACAGAGATCACAAAATTGGCCAATTGTCAATAGCTTTTCAGATGCTCTCACCTTGGTTATGGCGCTTCCCACTCTTTCTTTTCTAGTTCTTTAGCAAAGTGATTAAATATTAACCCAACTTCTTCCAATCCTAACCCTTCTTCTCGACTTATTTCTTCGATACTAGAATTTTTTACTCTCTCATAAATCATCGATTCATAGCGGATTGTATGATGCTGTCTTAATCTCATAAAACTCAATCTTTCGCCAATATACTTTTGGCACTTTTGACAATGAAACTGGCGGCGTGGCACTTCTAAATATACCGGATTGCCTAATATTGATAAATCTCTGACTAGATTATACTCTGTCTGATTGATTCTGTCCAAGATTTGATGGCAATTCGGACATTCAATTGTTTCATTTAAAAGAGCAAGCTTTAGGAAAATTGTCTGATCAATTTTTTGATAATTGACCACTGTTACATTTGGTAAATCGAGGAGTTGATCAAAATTTATCCACATAACTCACCTCCGGTTCTGTATTGCCATTATACCATGCTCACATAGAACCTACTAATTAGTTGGGACGAAATGCAACAAAACAGGTTATTTATTTTATGTCCCATAATACTTGCTGCTAAATCCTACAGATAGTGGTGCGCCATCATACTGACAAGATACACTGATCTTTAACTTTCTCTTGTGGTCGTAATAAGTGTGGAAGTGTGTTTGTGTACGAGCTAGTTCTAGCTCAGATGGGTTAATACTAAGTATTCCTAAAATCACCTCAGAATCGAACGGTCGGATCTGACTCCAAGGTGCAGTTTTTTTTAGTTCAATATCTACATAATTAATAAAATTTCCTTCTGCCTCTAACAGCATATTAGCTTGCTCGGAGTCAATGATAATGTTGCCTACTTTATTGGGTTTACCGCCAACTGCCCTTGCCGCATCTGCGATAGACATCCCCATATACTGAAAAGGGCGATGGAAGGGTGAACTCAGCACATATAAGCCATAATCAATAGCTGCTCTATTTATGGCATCTCCAAGTGTCAATGTTCCGAGATAATCACCGTTTTTAGAAGCAACAGTGGCGTGTGAATTAACTATTGAAACAATTTGGCTAGGTAATATGTTTATAGCTTTCTCAAACTGATTTTGGATAGGAACTGGAATTGAGACTGTTTGTTGTTCCTGCCAATTTTTATTATGTGAACGGAGAAAATCCTGCGGAAAAGACCAATAGAAACAACTGTTTTGACAATCAACGACAATCAGGAATGTTGGATTTGGTTGAAGTAACCAATAATTGAGGGTTGCAACTTTAATGGGAACTGTAATTAAATTACTTTCTAATTTGGCTTCTTCTTTCCCTTTACATTGAATATTAAACAACTTTCCAGTTGGGTGTCCCCCCTGCATAATTTCACAAATGAAGTCGATACCTAAATCTCTCTCTTGAGGGACAGGAATAACGTTGCAGAATTCAACAAAAAAAGAACTGAGTAGATCGGCAGCAGTGACACCGATCTTTTGAGAATTAGTACGTTTAGGTAACCTGGTCATTGTGGCACTTGAGATTTTCCTACAATTTTAACTCAGCTTCAATTGAGAGGGACGGCAGGTAATGAACATCAATGCTGATTTAGCAGCCTAACTATTTATTAGACTGACAGTTTCCGTCTAAAATCACGATTTAGGGTGATTGGACTGACAACTTCATTGTACTTCCAATGGCGATCAACGACTAACAAAGTTCATACTATTTCACGAAAATGTTCGCCAGCATAACCAATTAGATTAACCATCTACTTAACCGTTGGTTTGCGGAATTTGGAGGGAGAGGGAAAATATTCTACCCGTTCATTCTTCAGCGCTTGTGCCATGAAATCGCGCCAAATGGGAGCGGCAAAACCACCACCGGTGATACCTTTACCTAAAGTGCGGTTTCGGTCATCTCCAATCCACACTGCGGTGGCTAATTGGGGAACATAACCGACAAACCAGACATTTTTCTCGTTATCGGTAGTACCGGTTTTTCCCGCTGCCGGACGACCGATTTGGGCCGAAGTAGCTGTTCCCCCCTGAATAACTCCCTGTAGGACAGAATTGAGGGAAGCGGTAGCCCAGGGGTCTAAAACTAGCTTCGGTTTGGGTGTATTATCGAGCATGACGTTACCCCGGCTATCAGTAACACGCATGATAAAGGTAGGCTCGGAATGCCAGCCATTACTGGCAAAAGTAGCGTAGGCCCCCGCCATTTCCAGAGGGGTCACATCTACGGATCCCAAAGGTAAAGAGGTGACGGCAATTAAAGGACTCTCGAAACCCAGCAGACGACAGACTTCAATGACTTTATTCAACCCGACACGACGACCAAGAATAACCGCGGGAATATTCAGAGACTGCATCAGAGCGCTACGCAGGGAAACCGGACCAGAAAAGCCGCCACCGTAGTTTTTTGGGCTATAGAAGCCGCCGGCCTCGCGAAAACGGACGGGAGCATCATTAACCACCGTTTCGGGGGTAAAACGACCACTAGCGAAGGCAGTATAATAAACGAAAGGTTTAAAAGCTGACCCCGGTTGACGACGGGATTGAATGGCCCGGTTTAATTGACTTTTATTGTAATCAACGCCACCAACGAGCGCCTTGACGAAATGGGTGCGCGGATCCACCGCAACTAGAGAAATTTGTAGGTCTTTGGTGCGAATACCGCGACCACGCAAGCTATTATAGGCCTTTTGAATGGTGGACTCGGCCATGTTTTGAAAGTCGAGATCGATTGTGGTTTGAATCCGCATTCCCCCTTTAGTTAGGGTTTCTTTGCCAAATTTTTGCCGCAATTCTGCCACCACTGCATCGGTAACGTAGGGTAATTTACTTTCTTGCCAAGCGGTGGGTTTACCCAGTTTCAGCGGTTCCTTTAAAGCGGCCTCCTCCTGTGCGGGGGTAATCCAACCTAAGCTACGCATCCGACTGAGAACCAGTGCCTGTCTTTCCTTGGCGGTTTTATAATTATTAAAAGGACTATAAACTTCCGGCGCTTGGATTAATCCGGCCATCATCGCCGATTCTGCTAAATTTAACTCGGAGGCGGGTTTATTAAAATAACTTTTAGCGGCGGTTTGGACTCCATAATTATTATGACCCCAATAGATATTATTGAGGTACATTTCCAGAATGTCATTTTTGCTAAAAACCTGTTCTACTCGTACTGCTAGGACTGCTTCGGCTAATTTACGGCTAACGGTGCGAGCATGGGAAAGAAAGATATTTTTGACTAACTGCATGGTGATGGTAGATGCACCTTCCACCACACCGCCACTTTTCCAGTTAGCGACTACTGCCCGACCGATACTATTAGGATTAATACCACGATGGTGATAAAAATGGCTATCTTCGATCGCCATCACTGCGCGTTTTAGATTGGGAGAGATTTGATCGAGTTCCACCACTTCCCGATTCGCTTCCCCGTGTAAGCCGGTCAGGGGTCTGCCTTTAACATCGTAGATATAACTGGTTTCTGTGGGAACGTAACCGCGTAAAATCCTCACATCGGGTAGATTGCGGTAACTAATCGCTAATCCTACCACAGCCCCCGTCACCACGGCCGTGGATACCATCAAAAGGCCGAGAGCGGTTCCCCCTGCGACTCTGGAGACTCCTTGGAAAAAGCTATCGGGGGAACTACTGGACTGCTGCTCTTTATCTTGATTGCCGAGGGTACTGGTGGACACGATGGTTACAATTTCCTTTTTCCAAGAGGGTACTGATCGATCGAACTGGCTTGAAAGTCTATTCTAAAGGTTTTGTTAAAAAATCGAATACTAGCTTACAGCAATTATGGCCGATCTGGCTCTAGTTTCGATCGGCCATGGCAGGGGGATTAGGAGCAGCATAGTTACATATCAGGGACAAAACAGGGTATCGCGGGTATTTCTGCCAGTTATGGGGTTAGTTCCTGTGGCTATCTCACAAAGATATTTTTCCACATCAGAGCGAATAATTGCATCGGTAAAATCGGCCCCGTCGATAATTGCACCTTTGATTAAAATGTTAGTGGCAAAAGCTCCTTCGAGAACGGCATTGGTAAAGTTGGCTCTGGTTAAACGGGCCGATTCTAAATCCACGTTTCTCATATTGGCATCGCTAAAGTCGGCCCCCTCCAAGTTGGCAGAAAAAAAGCGCACTCCTTCCAGATTGGCATGACTGAAGTTACTACCGCGCAGATTAGAGTGATCGAAGGTGGAATCGCGCAAATCCTGCCCCGCAAAGTCGTTATCGGTCAAATTACGGTTATTATAACTTAGCGCTTGGGCTGGAGCCAAGAAAGATAATAATACTAATATACTAGCAAACAAGGTTAGTAGAGTTTTGCGAGAAAATTGCGCCATATTGCCACCTGATCAATCAACCTTTTCTATAATAAGCTGTACTGGATTTAAACCGCATATCGGGAATTTTAGTACAAATGCTCGAACTGGCCGCCCCCCTATAGTTTCTGCACAGGATTTATTATCATTAGACCTCTTGCATAATTAATTTTTGATGGTTCAAAAACGGCAAAAATAAGAATTAAACTGCCTAAAATCTGTAAATAGACCATTTATTTAATTATTATTCATTCTTAATTCTCCTGACGACCGGCTCCTGACGACCGGCTCCTGGCTACTGGCTACTGGCTACTGACTCCTAACCCTAACAACAATTTTTAGTTTTCACAAGAGGTCTATTACCCGGCACTCGTTGACAATTATCCCCGGATTTACCAAGAGCGATCGATCTGCTAGATTTTTGATGTTGGATATCTTAGATAGATATGGCTGGTCATAGTAAATGGGCAAATATTAAACGACAAAAAGCCCGGGTTGATGCCAAAAAAGGGCAAACTTTCACCCAGTTATCCCGGGCCATTATCGTGGCTACGCGTAACGGTGTTCCCGATCCGGCGGGCAATTTTCAGCTACGCACGGCGATCGAAAAAGCCAAGGCGGCCGGTATTCCTAATGACAATATCGAAAGAGCGATCGCTAAAGGGGCGGGAACTTGGGAAAATGACTCAGCTTTTGAGGAAATTCGCTACGAGGGTTATGGTCCCGGGGGTGTGGCGATCCTGATCGAAGCACTGACCGATAATCGCAATCGCACGGCGGCGGATCTGCGGGCGGCTTTTAGCAAAAATGGCGGTAATTTAGGTGAAACGGGCTGTGTGGGCTGGATGTTTGACCATAAGGGGGTAATTCGCCTTGAGGGAACTATTGATGAGGATCAGCTTTTAGAAGCTTCCCTAGAGGGCCAGGCCCAATCCTACGAGTTTTTTGACAGCGAGGAGGAAGGTCAAGGAGCAGAAGTTTTTACTGAGGTGTCTAACCTGGAGAGATTGAATAAGGTTCTGCAAGCAGCGGGATTTAAGGTCAAAGAAGCAGAATTACGCTGGATTCCCACTAATACCCTAGAAGTAAGCGATCGAGACCAGGCCCGTTTTTTATTCAAGTTAATCGACACCCTAGAATCCCTTGATGATGTGCAATCGGTAACGGCTAATTTTGATTTAGTCGAGGAATTGATGTTAGGGGATCTGTGATCCTAAATTCCTAGGCAGTGATCACTGATCAGATTTGAGTTTTCAGTGAGGGTTATGAAGTGAGAGTAAGTAGTTGGACAATCTTGATTAGGGACTTGCGCTTTGATAATGTACCTTTTGGGCGAACGCAGTTCGCCCCTACATTGTGAACAAAATCCGTTACTGTAGGGGCGCAAAGCTTGCGCCCTCCGATCGATTGGGATATTATTCCCACGCAAGTCCCTTACTGATCACTGATTACTGATTCTGGGCCTGATCAAGAGATAATCTGTCCCCAAAATCCCGTAAAAATTCGGGTTCCGTCTTTGAGAATATGAATTTCTACTTGATCCGATGCCCAATTAATCTGATCTTCCAGAGCGGGATTGAGGAGGTGAATCCGTTGATTGCTAGAAGAAACGGGAGAATCGGAGGAATGAATAGCGAGGGATTCCATATAGGCCCCATCCACCAAAATATCTAACTGGGCCAATAATTCTTGAGAGTGGGGCGGTGCTTGGGTTGAGCGCAATTGTTCGATCGTAAATCCCGTGAAGGACATCACATTTAAGCCTTTTTCCTTAACATATTTAGCTAATTCTGTCAAGGCTTTTGCTTGCCAAAAAGGTTCACCCCCGGAGAAAGTTAGGCCGCTATTGCGGGGATTAGCCAAAATTTTGGCAGCTAGAGACTCAACAGTAATTAATTGATTGATCTCGAAGGACCAGGAAGCTTGATTAAAACAACCCCGACACTCGCGAGAACAACCCTGTACCCAGACCACGGCCCGACAACCGGGACCGTTAACAGCGGATTCATCCACATAGCCCATGATATTGAGATGATGGGCGGGAATTTGTGCTAATTCGGCAGCAATAGTCAGACTCATCGCTTATAATCCTCGATCGATTCCTATCTTTTTCATGCTAGAGAAAAAACGACAAAAATCGATCGCTCTGGCCATGATTTTTAACCTTTGACACACATCACCTGCTTGAGAGTGGCGACAATTTCCACTAGATCCGCCTGTTGATTCATCACCTGTTGGATCGGTTTATAGGCCCCCGGAATCTCATCAATAACCCCCTCATCTTTGCGGCATTCAACCCCTTGGGTTTGGGCGATTAAATCATCAAGAGTAAAGGTTTTTTTAGCCAGATTTCTCGACATCAAGCGCCCAGCCCCGTGGGAACAGGAACAGAAGCTATTATGTTCTCCTTTGCCTTTAACAATATAAGATTGCGCTCCCATGGAACCGGGGATAATACCATAATCGGTTTCTCTGGCGCGGACGGCTCCTTTGCGGGTGACATAAACCTCCTCCCCAAAATGAATTTCCTTTTCGGCATAATTGTGATGACAATTAACTACTAAGACGGGTTTAGTTGGTTTGCCTCCCGCTAGATGTTTTTCAACAATGCGTTTAAATCTAGCCATCATAATTTCCCGATTATAACGGGCATATTCCTGGGCCCATTGTAAGTCATGCCAGTAGGCGGTAAATTCTTCTGTACCGGCGACAAAGTAGGCCAGATCGAGGTCGGGTAATTTACATTCTGCTAGTTTGGCTAACTCTTTGGCGGTATTAATATGACATTGGGCCAGTTGATTACCAATACCTCTAGAACCGGAATGGAGCATTAACCAAACTTGATTTTCTGTATCTAAACAAATTTCGATAAAGTGATTACCACCCCCCAGAGAACCCATTTGTTTAAGGGCTTTTTTCTCTAGGTTTTGTACCCCTCGATGAATCTGTTTAAATTCCGCCCATTTTGGCCATTTGGTCACTTCCCGATCTACTTCTTTATTTTCAGCAAAACCGACGGGAATATTTTCTTCCACATCGAGGCGAATTTTTTTGAGTTTTCCCTGCAATTGTTCACCAGTGAAAGGCATTTTTAGGGCAGCCATGCCGCAACCGATATCGACTCCGACAGCGGCAGGAATTACGGCATCTTTGGTGGCAATCACCGAACCGACTAAGGCACCTTTACCCAAATGAACATCTGGCATTAAAGAAATGTGTTTATAAACAAAAGGTAGGGAAGCGACATTTTTGGCCATTTGGGTTTCTTGTGGTCCCAATTCATGGCCAGCCCAAGATAAAATCGGTGTCGGGGTGGAAAGTTCCAGAGTTTCGTAAGTCATATTTTTTATGAAATAATCAAATAAAAAGCCGATACAACCAAAATAACGCAATTGAGATTCTGCGATAAATTTAGATAAATTGTTATCGGCGATCGTGTTTTAGCACCAGAGGATAAGCTGTTGACTATCTAAATTACTCGCTCTGACTGCCCCCCGGGAGAATTTTTCACTTTCACCGCAGGTTTACCGACTACTGCAATACTACCAAAAAGGTTCGGATACCTACACTATCGAGAAAGCGGGGTTATTTTGCACTATAGAGATAACGAAGGAACTGATAGGGGTGGGTATCGCCTAAAAACCGAGTACAGTTCCGATTCTAGAAGTCACTATAAGTTGTATCGGAGCAGCACAAAGATTATGGGAAAAGTAGTTGGAATTGACTTAGGGACGACTAACTCCTGCGTCGCGGTTATGGAAGGGGGTAAACCCACCGTTATCGCCAACGCCGAAGGGTTTAGAACCACGCCCTCAGTCGTCGCCTACGCCAAAAGTGGCGATCGCTTAGTAGGACAAATCGCCAAACGTCAAGCGGTAATGAACCCGCAAAATACCTTTTATTCCGTCAAACGCTTCATCGGCCGGAAATTCAACGAAGTCACCAACGAAGCCACAGAAGTATCCTACAAAACTCTCCAGGACGGCAACGGCAACGTTAAATTAGACTGTCCCGCCCAGGGCAAACAATTCGCCCCCGAAGAAATTTCCGCCCAGGTACTGCGGAAACTGGTGGAAGATGCCAGTAAATACCTCGGCGAAACCGTTACCCAAGCAGTCATCACCGTACCCGCTTATTTTAATGACTCCCAACGTCAAGCCACCAAAGATGCCGGGAGAATTGCTGGGGTTGAAGTTCTCCGCATTATCAACGAACCCACCGCCGCTTCTCTTGCCTACGGATTAGACAAAAAAGCTAACGAAACCATTCTCGTTTTTGACTTGGGTGGGGGAACCTTTGACGTATCGGTTCTAGAAGTGGGTGATGGTGTTTTTGAAGTTCTCGCCACCTCTGGAGATACTCATCTCGGTGGTGATGACTTCGATAAAAAAATCGTTGATTATCTAGCCGGAGAATTCAAAAAAGTTGAAGGAATAGATCTCCGTCAAGATAAACAAGCCCTGCAACGTCTCACAGAAGCGGCAGAAAAAGCCAAAATTGAACTTTCTAGCGTTACCCAAGCGGAAATTAACCTGCCCTTCATCACCGCTACCGCCGAAGGACCAAAACACCTAGATACCACTTTAACTAGAGCTAAATTTGAGGAAATTTGCGCCGATTTAATCGATCGCTGTCGGATTCCCGTCGAAAATGCCATCCGTGATGCCAAAATCGATAAATCTGCCCTCGATGAAGTGGTTCTCGTCGGTGGTTCAACCCGGATTCCCGCCGTCCAGGAATTAGTTAAAAAAGTTCTGGGCAAAGATCCTAACCAAAGCGTTAACCCCGATGAAGTGGTAGCCGTCGGTGCTGCCATTCAAGGTGGTGTTCTCGCCGGTGAAGTCAAAGATATTCTTCTGCTTGATGTTTCGCCCCTGTCTTTGGGTGTGGAAACCCTCGGCGGTGTGATGACGCGGATTATTACCCGCAACACCACTATTCCCACCAAAAAATCGGAAGTTTTCTCCACAGCAGTGGATGGACAAACTAACGTGGAAATCCACGTCCTGCAAGGGGAACGGGAAATGGCCAAAGATAACAAGAGTTTGGGAACTTTCCGACTCGATGGCATCCCTCCCGCTCCTCGTGGTGTGCCTCAAATCGAAGTGGTTTTCGACATCGATGCTAACGGTATTCTCAATGTCACCGCTAAGGATAAAGGTACAGGAAAAGAACAATCGATCAGCATCACCGGCGCTTCTACCTTGCCCCAAAATGAAGTGGAACGCATGGTAAATGAGGCAGAATCGAACGCCTCGGTGGATAAGGAACGTCGCGAACGTATTGAACGCAAAAATCAAGCTGATTCCTTGGTTTATCAAGCTGAGAAGCAGTTGGAAGAGTTAGGCGATAAGGTTCCTCCATCTGAGAAAAATAAAGCCCAAGGGTTGATTAAAGACCTGAAAGAAGCGATCGCTCAAGACGATGATGGTAAGATCAAAACCATCCTACCGGAATTACAACAAGCCCTCTACGCGATCGGCAGCAGTGTGTATCAGCAAGGAGCCTCTAGCAATCCCCCCGGTGGCAATGATGACAATGGCCCCTCTGGTGGTGCTGGTGGTGGCGATGATGTCATCGATGCGGAATTCTCCGACGCTAAATAAAAATTAAGTTCTTAGCTTCGGGAAGGACACAAGGTAACTTGTGTCCTTTTTTTGTTGCAGCTTTCTTAAAGATAAGTCTGTCACCGAAAATTAGGACTAAACTTAAGTGAACCATCTTGGAGGACTAAGATTAAGAAAATGGAAATTTACCAATTTAGCGAACGCCAGACAATTATTATTGCTATTCTAGTCCTCTATCTCGGTAAGTATTTAACCAAAAATATCAAATTTCTACAATACCATAACATTCCTGATGCCGTTGCTGGTGGTGTCTTGGCTTCCTTATTTTTCGGTCTATTTTTTGCTGTTTTTAAATGGCAAATTGAATTTACCCTTAATGTTCGGGATGCCCTGTTAATCGTTTTTTTTACTACTATCGGTCTGTCCTCAAAACTAAAAACCCTGCTGCAAGGGGGGAAACCCTTGCTAATTTTATTGATAACTGCCGTGGTTTATCTCATTCTACAAAATTTAGCCGGTCTAGGAGTGGCAAAAGTGATGGGATTGGATTTACCCATCGGTTTGATTGCTGGTTCCGTTTCTTTGAGTGGGGGTCACGGGACTGCCATTGCTTGGGCTCCTATTTTTCGTGATAATTATGACATCGTCAAAGCAGCAGAAATCGGTGTAGCTAGTGCTACTTTTGGGCTAGTTTTAGGGGGAATTATCGGCGGACCGGTGGCTCGATGGTTAATTACGAAAAATCGACTGCGAGCCAATAATCAAGATCAAGATTTAACAGTGGGAATTAAACAAAGCCAGAGAAATGTCAATATCGATTACAATACAATGCTCCATTCAATCTTGGTGATTAGTTTAACTATCGGTTTGGGTATTCAGATTAACTACTGGGTAACTACCCTCGGTTTAAAATTACCAGATTTTGTCAGCTGTTTATTGGCAGGAATTATCCTGACTAATACCGTACCTTTGCTATTGAAACGCTTTCGTTGGCCTGCTAATACGCCCTCTTTAGCCTTAATTTCTGATGTTAGTCTCGGTTTGTTCCTATCTATGTCCTTGATGAGTTTACAATTATGGACATTGATTGATTTGGCCGGACCGATTGCTATCCTGTTATTAGTGCAGTTCTCACTCAGTATTATTTATACTGTTTTACTGGTCTTTCCCTTAATGGGAAAAAACTATCATGCCTCAGTAGTTTGCGCCGGTTATTTGGGTTTAACTCTAGGGGCAACTCCCACAGCGATCGCCAATATGACGGCGGTGACGGAACATTTTGGGGCTTCTCCCCAGGCATTTATTATTGTTCCTTTGGTGGGGGCATTTTTTATTGATTTGTTTAATGCTTTTATCATCCAGCAATTTTTGAATTTTCTTACTTAAAAATTTTCGCCAAATCAAGTAATTATTGAGGAAAGTTGACTAATCTTTTTCGACAAGATTGGCGAAAGCTTGCAGTCAAATCGGAATAATACAGCCAGGGTAAGAGCATTTCAATTAGGCTTGACAAAAGGCTTTCAGCACAGCTATCATATTGTTATTATCCATGGCCGCCCGTTTACTTTTTTGTGCCAGACTACGTCGGTAACTCGATTCTTGGTTAAGAGCGTTAAGTGCTAGTCGTCTCAAGAATGCTCCCATAAGGGAACGGGGTTAACATTAGCGAGGTTGTATTTTTATTGGTTTATGGTACACAAATAATTCCTAATCCTGCCATTTGACGAATATGATCATCAAAAGCGAATACCTCGAATATTTGCAAGCGATGAGCCATAACTAAAATAGAACAATCTGTGTAACTCCATTTTTTATCATTGTATTTACAGAAAGCCTCCCATGTTGCCAGATCGTCACTATCTGATAGATTAATATAATGATGATCTTCTCTTAGTATTTGACCTACTTGAATTGAGGCTTTACTGGAAACCTTACTCTGGATCTAAGTAACCGTTTCATCAAATACTGATTCTAGAATAATCCAACCATTATGAGGATTTTCTAGGCAATAATTTTGAGCGGTTTCGTGATAAGTTTCAGATTTAATAAAAAAAGCAATTAAAGCAGAAGTATCGACAAAAATTTCTTTAGTCACAAATTTTAATAGAGAGTTTCATCAATGTTTTCAGCGTAGTTAGTAACAACTTGACCATGATTATCTTGTCCGATAATATATTTAGGTTCAGGTTGGTTAATTTCTAAACTTCCGCAAAGTTCCCAAGTGCGAGTTTTAGTAATATCTGGTAATTTAGTTTGAAGATAATTTTCCAAGGCTTTGATGACAATCTCTTGAACCGAGGATTTTTGTTCTTGTAAACGAGATATTAATTCATCAGGAATTTCGAGCAATATTTGAGTCATTGATAAACCTTAGAGATTAACGTTGTCTTACTAAAATTCTAGCCTGCCTTTGAATTATAACACAAAGACGTAAAATCCGTCGCTTACGTCCCAAATTCATCCTCAATCAAAGTTTACCGATTCAATAACCGAGAAATCACCCGTTTAAAGCCATATCCTCCTGCGAGGAAAACTAGCCCGACTTCCGCGCTTTTTTAACCGCATTGCCTAGCATTAAACCACTAAGAGTGATAAAACCAATAAGGTTACTAGGTTCGGGAACAGAAATCGGTGGCGGGAGTGGTGGGGGAGGGGAGACGTTAATAGCATAAAAAGCTACTCGCGTTGCTTGATAATATGGGTTTCCGTTGTAGAATACATATTGTTCATTAAGGGTACCTGCATTGGGATCCCAGAATACCGAGTGTGTACAATAACATCCAATTTGAGTAAAGAAGCGAAAACCTGAAGTTTGAGGATGTGAGGACTGAAGTTTATATTGTCCTGAGTAGTCAAGAGAAGTTATATTGCGTGCGAATCCATCATAAACACTTCCAGTTATGCCAGTGATGAGGTATACGCCATTAAAGTCACCATCATCCGTCGTAAAAGTTCCAGAGCCCCCCGCGTAAATGTTTCCCTGAATCCTTCCATAAAAATACCAATTCCATAACTGGGAAGCCGAAGCAGGATTAGAATTAACAAGAAGCATTCCAGCAGTTGCAAGGGTAACTCCAGAAATCAAGCCTAAAACGTTACTGATTTTCTTACACAGTTTCATCAATTTATTGAAAACCGCGCCACCACTACCTCGGTTAGCATAATTTCGACTAAAAACCGAATCAACAGCAGTTTCTGTTCCGGCAAATCCCCCATAAATCCCGACATTATTTTTTAGGGTGAAAGTTGCATTCCTGTCAGTCCCCGTCGTCGGTTTATAAGTACCCGCAGACACCCAAATCTCATCGCCAGCAAGTGCCGCAGTTAGCGCACTTGCTAAACTGCCATAAGCATTATTCCAAGCGGAACCATTACCAGTCGCACCAGATTTAACGTAGATGATAGCCATGATATACCTCGTGTGAAAAAGATGGTACAGAGTCAATAGGGAATCCACCCGAAACTTAGTTCGAGTTAGATAAAGTTGATAAGTAAGCGAATAGTCGAGAAAACTGCCTCTAAAGACACCAAAACTATTAATCAAGCTTGGATGTCAGAAAATTTAGCACTGGTTAGGGATAATGCTTAGATTGTAGAGGCGAATAATCATAAGTCCCGTTTTTTTTTTTTTTTTTCATTCATCAGCAGAGCTTATTAAATAAATCGAGCAGAGAGACAATATCTGGTATAATGCCACTCCTGCAAGGATTTACCCAGGAATAAGCCGATTTATGTTGCTAAGGCTATATTTTGATAAACTTTTGTCAAGTTAGCCAGATAATCAAGTTATTTTGTGATCAGTTAGGTTAGAGAGATGACTACAGCCTTGTCATCGGAGTCAGCCATGGCAATTTGGCCGCTATTATTGATGGTAAAGGCGGAGATACCGTCGCCATCGAGGTTAGGATTACCTGCGGTGATATTGTAGGGTTAAGGGGTTATTATCGGCATCGGTCGCGGTAAATAAGTGTTATAAATAATTATAGGCTACTCAAAATAAATCTTAAATGACGACAACAGAAATTAAATTCACTCTAACTTTACCTAAAGTTCCAGAAATTCATCATCTGGAAGCTGAGAAAAAAGCTAAAGAAGCCTATGTTATGACTTTACTTCGTCATGGTGATATTAGTGCGGGACGTGTCGCAGAATTATTAGAGATAGATCGCCATAAACTTTCTGATTTAATGGATCACTATAATATTTGTTCATTCCCTATGCAAACCCAAGAAGAATTACAACAAGAAGTGGCTGAGACTCTCCAAATTTTAGAGAGATATAAAAAGTAACGTGATTATTGTCTCTGATACTACCCCTTTAAGTGAATTAGCAAAAGTTGGAAAACTTAATTTACTTCATGATATTTACGGGAAAATTATTATTCCTCAAGAAGTTTACCATGAGGTAACAACAGGAACTCATCCAGCAGTTAATTTAGTTCAATTAGCAGACTGGATAGAGAGACGAACAATTAGCAGTTCAGAAAAAGTCTCTACTTTGAAAACGATAACTAATTTAGGTTGGGGTGAATGTGCTGCTATGATTTTAGCTGAAGAATTAGAAGCCGATCAATTATTGATTGATGATTTAGAAGCTAGGCGAGTTGCTTTATCTCGAAATCTAAAAATTACTGGTACATTAGGTATCTTATTAGTCGCCAAACAACTAGGATTAATTACTAGCGTTCAGGAAGTTTTAGAGGCGTTAATTACTCAGGGTAAACGTATTAATCCAAGACTATATCAAGAGGTTTTATCTACCGCACAAGAATCATTGTAATTATTCAATAATTGCTGATAAAGGGACGTAAACATCATCACTCATGTACCCTAAAAACATTAATTAAAGGAGAAGTTTTTAATGGAATATCTTATTAGACCAGACCAACCGACCCAATGGAAAATTAACCCAGTAGATTTTATTGAAAATCTCGAAAAATCTTGGCATGATACCACTTTGTTTGCCCAGCAGATGCACAATTAGCCCTAAAAATCTGATAGCTCTGATACCAAATTATTGAGAGAAACTCTCATTAAGCTGGCGATCGCTGAATAGAGTGTGACACTTCATAATTCTTAGTAATCGCTAAAAGCCTTACTATACAAGGGCTAGAGCAACTTTTGATTTCAACGACTAGGGTGCGGAATGTGGGTTGGTTGACATCCTCACCGCCGGGGCCGGACGGTGATTCCCGGCAGATCAAACAAACTTAATTGAACGACCGACCGCTGGGTTGACGCTTCACGGGATGATGCTTCTTTAACAGAAGTCTTACACTTTCCTCCACGTCCGTTTTTTGAGGTCTCCGATTGCCCACCGGCGACCTTGATATTAATTGCGGCGTTCACGTCTCGATCATGGAAAGTCCCACAGAAAAGACATTCCCACTCACGGATATTTAATGCTTTCTTACCGCCGATATTCCCACAACAGGAACATCGCTGAGACGTTGGCTCCCATCGAGAAATTATCAGAAAATTACGCCCATATTTATCAGATTTTGCCGATAGCATATCTCGGAAAGAACGCCATCCTAAATCTGATATAGCACGGGATAACTTGCGATTTTTAACCATTCCCGATGTGTTTAAATCCTCTAAAATTATCGTTTGATTTTCACGAACAACTCTAGTAGATAGTTTATGCAAGAAATCAGTGCGAGCGTCTTTAATCTTTGCGTGGATTTTAGCTACTCGTTTCCTAGTTTTTTCCCGTCGTTTACTTCCTTTCTGTTTTCTAGAAAGGTTTTTCTGTGCCTTTCTTAGCCGTTTTAATTGTTTCTTTAACGGTTTCGGTGCGTCTATCTTTTCCCCTGTTGAGAGAGTCGCAAAAGTAGCAATCCCTAGATCGATTCCCACGGACTCCCCTTTATTAGGAAGTATTTCGGACTGAATCTCGACAACAAAGCTGAGAAAATAGCGATCTGCTGCATCTTTAATCACGGTGACACTAGAAGGCTTAGAAGGTAATGGACGACTCCAAACTATTCTTAGATCGCCGATTTTCGCTAAAGTAACGCAGTGCTGGTTAACGGTAAAACCATTGTCAGTAAATCTTGCTGATTGCTTAGATTTACGCTTCTTAAATTTAGGAGGTTTGACTTTTCTTCCTTTTCTCTCTCCCTTGCAAGATGCAAAGAAGTTAGAGTAAGCAGTCTCTAAGTCTCTCAAAGACTGCTGTAAAGGGATAGAAGAAACCTCAGTTAACCACCGTCTTTCTTCTGTTTTTTTGACTTGAGTTAGTCTTTTAGATAACTCAGTATATTTTGGCTTTTTCTCCCCTTGTCGATAGAGTTCTTGACAGTGAGCCAAGGTATCGTTCCAGACAACGCGCACACACCCGAACAACTGAGACAAAAGCCTCTTTTGTTGGTCTGTTGGGTAAATACGGTATTGATACCTCGCTTTCATTGGGTTAAAATATGTGCGTCTGCATTCTATTGTAACTAGGTCTGCTAATTATATCAAGTCATCTACGAAAAGAAAGACACTCTACAATCAGTGATCAGTAATCAGTGATCAGTAATCAGTGATCAGTAAACAGTAAAAAGACAGTAGGAAAATTCTATTTAATACTGCACACTTAAAAAATCACATCTGATAACTGATAACTTACCCACTGATAACTGATAACGGCTCTTCGGTTTGTGTTATGCAATGGACGGGGGTTATAAGGGATGTAACCCTTATATAGAAAGGCATTTAGCGATTTTTGTCAATTGTTTTTGCTCTAGAGCGAACTAATCAATTAAGTCTTTTGCCAGATAAGGATTTAGTCGATTTATGCTCCCCTATCGAACCATACCAAATAACGAAGAACCCTGATAACTCACATCTGATAACTGATAACTTACCCACTGATAACTGATAACTGATAACTGAGAGGTGCGCCACTGGAAGTTCTTAAGTGCTACATCAAAAATCAGGAAAAGCCGTCGTAAAACGACGGGGTTTTAACCCAAATTTTCGATAAGCCGCACCTGCATTAAAAGCTTGCAGTCAAATCGGAATAATAACAAATCGGTTTTTAGTAGTATCATTAACTGCCAATCAAACTTTAAAAACCCAGTTATGGACTGTTTCTCCCTGTCCCAGCGCTCCCCGTTTCCACAAGGACACAAGTTACCTTGTGTCCCTTTTTAATCTCAAAATCAGAAATTAGGCTAATCCAACTAATTTAGCGCTGTATTCCCACATTTTTTCGCCTCTTTCCTCGTCACGAGCTTGAGGAGAAACCCTTTGTACAAAGGATTTACCCTCTTTTTTCTGACGGTTGCCCCAACTCCAGTAAGCGCCGGATTGACGGTATTCGGGGTCAGCCACCACGATGGCGACTCTTTCCCCGGCTAATTCTTGGGAAACATAGCCACTGGTGATATTTTTCTGGAACCAAGGGAAAAACTGCTGGAAAAAGGGGTAATGATTGCGGAAAAGGGGTGTATCGGCCACACAACCAGGATAGAGGGAAGTAAAAGTGATTCCCGTGGATTCGTGATAGCGTTTGTGCAGTTCCCGCATGGTGAGAACATTACACACCTTACTATCTTTGTAGGCTTTGACCGATTCAAATTTTTTGCCGTCGGCCATAGTAATCGGCTCTTTGAAACCCTTGGCAAACCCTTCTAAATCACCCAAATCGGGACGAGGAGGAATTTTACCGCCTAATTCATCGGGATTATGGGTGACAGTGCCGAGAATGACTAAACGCCGGTCGGGAGAAGGGGAATTTTTTAGGTCTTCCAAGAGCAAATTTGAGAGCAGGAAATGACCTAAATGATTGGTGGCCATGCTCAATTCATAACCGTCGGGACTTCTTAAGGGTTCTTTGAGCAAAGGCAGATAGATAGCGGCATTGCAGACTAAAGCGGTTAGGGGTCTGCCCAAGGCCCGGAAATTTTTGACGAAGCGCCGGACGCTATCGAGGGAACCGAGGTCGATAAATTCAATACAGTAGTTATCCCGGGGAATGTTTAATTCCTTGGCCGCCTGTTCCATTTTCGGGATATCCCGACAGGCCATAACCACAAACCAACCTCTTTGAGCAAGGGATTTAGCGGCGTAGAGACCGACTCCAGAAGTTGTCCCAGTAATGATCACCGTGGGTTTTTGATCTTGTACCATTTTTTGATAGTTTTCGTTAATCGCTCTGGTCTAGGGAATATCCAAGGGATTCCGACTATAAATTTTATCGGTTGTCTTACCTGACCCCAGGCTTCCCTTTACATAACTTCAAATTTTAGTGAGTGTTCACTTATCAGGAGATAGGAGATAGGAGTCAGGAGTCAGGAGTCAGGAGTCAGGAGATAGGAGATAGGAGATAGGAGATAGGAGATAGGAGTCAGGAGATAGGAGTCAGGAGATAGGAGTCAGGAGTCAGGAGTCAGGAGATAGGAGTCAGGAGATAGGAGTCAGGAGATTATTTTTATTTATTCTTCCCACTCCCCACTTCCCCACTCCCCACTTTCCCAC
>NZ_JADEXY010000019.1 GCF_015206885.1 Microcystis aeruginosa LEGE 91341
GGGTGATGGGGAAGTGGGGTGATCGGGAAGTGGAGCATTTGGCTGAAATTTCCCTAAACCCCTAAACCCCTAAATCCCTATCACCCTGACTCCTAAATCCTGAATTATGTCCCCAGCAACAAACTTTTTCAGTAAATCCTAATTAAAAAACCTTTTTGATTGCCTCGGTCAGTTTTTGACTGATTAACTCGTTACCGTCTCGACTGAGATGAATATTATCGATATAGAGGGAATCAGGATTAGGATGAGCTTGAAAAATGGGCAGAAAATCTAGATAAAAAATCTGCTGGTTGCTGGTGAAATCCGCTAGTCTTTGACGGGCTTTTAATTCATAATCTCGCCCCTGTTTTTGAGCTTCGCGAATGAGGGGGGTAATAGCGATAATTAAACGGGCTTGATTAGTCTGAGCAAGGGCTTGAATTTGGGCAAGAGCGGTTAAATTATTGCCCACTCGATCGCCTCCTTCTTGCACTGGTGGTAGGGGAGGATAACGCTTAAAATATCGATCGTAAAATTCGATTAAAGCTAAAGCTGGCCGACGAGCGGGATAATTAATTTCTCGTCCCACCACCGCCGAACTAGGAGCTAAAGCGAACAGATCATCGGTGTTCATTAATAACACAATCACCTGAGATTGAAAGGTGCCGAAACGTCGCAGATAGGCCGATTGATTGCGCGGTCCCCACGAATTAGCCGAAGCATTGAGAACTTCCACTGAACCCGTCAGATTCTGGCCTAAATTTTTGGTGATTAAAGCAGCAATGGTCTCTTTTTGATCTGTCCACCAGGAGCCATTAGCGATCGAATCACCGATTAACATTATTCTCGTCGTCTCTGGAGGCCGTTGGGGTGTAATCGGATCGCTGCGCATCGAATACTGATTAACGGCGATAAAATTGGAAAATCGGCGCGTTTGTTGATTAGGAGCCAAAAGATAGCCAATTTCGGCATCAGCTTTGTAAATAAGCGGATTACCGAACCCGAAGACAATTCTTAAAATAGCCTCAAGGAGAAGGCCAAGAGCGAAAAGAACGCCTAGAATGATTAAAGACAGCCGAATGATACCAATTTCTAATAACACGGATAGATGAGAGTTCGCTAATTTATGATCCTAAAGTGTCTCATACTTTCCACATCCATCTCATGAAAAGGAGTTAAGAGCAATGTCAGACTTAAATCGTGGCATCATGAAATTCGAGGGAGCCGATAAACCGGCAGTAGTGGCGATATCGTCGATTATCGTTATCGGTAGTATTATTGCTCTGATTCTTTGGGCAATGAAAGTCGCCTACATCTAGTTAACTAGAATAATTTCCCTCACTTTTTGCCATCACTCGGTTTAAATTTCTGGCCATCACGATCTCACCTCTTGTCCCCTTGAGCCTGTAGGATAGGGTCAAGGGAGAAATTGCTAGTTCCCTCTATTGCGCTTGCTAGTCACACTCGACTCGAAACAGATCATCGATGAGCAGATCAACTTCTGTTTTAACAGAACTGTTGCAGTTACTCCCCCAATGGCGATCGCAGATGTACTTCAAAGCATCCCTGACCGCGTTATCCCACGCCATGGAGGATCAGGTTTTAGCGGAAGACGATCAACCATTAGTGATTGCCAGTTTTCAGCGTGAGCGCTTTTATCGTCAAGAGGCCCATCGCTACCGACGCATTGCCCACAAAAGTGGGCAAGTTTACGTTTTGTCCGCCCCAGAAACCGATTTTAAGCATAGTTCCGACGTTTACGAGACGATCGCTTTTCAACCGGACGACAGTTTAGCCCAAGAATGGCATCTAGTGGTTATCAGTCGCCATTATGCTAGTTGTTTAATCTGTCGGGAACGAACCCATCTGGTAGCCGAAGGGGAAAATAGGGCAGCTATGGATAATAATCGCCGTTTTGAGGGGATTTGGACGAGCGATCGCCATGTGAGTCAACAGGCGGCCCAAATTCTTTTAAATCATATTCTCGATTATCGTCCCGAACTGGCGGACAAAATTAGGCGCGCTCAAGAAGAATACCTGATCTGTGAACTGACGGACAGGGATCATCAAGAGGAACCGGATCCCTTTGTCCAGCGATTGGTCACTTATTTGCAAGCGGGACAGTATAAACTGCTGAAAGCCAATCGTTCCCTGGCATCGAAAGAACATAAGGAAAGACTGATCAACTCGGTGACAGCGGCGATCCGTCGTTCCCTCGATCCGGAAGATATCCTCCAGGTGGCAGTGCGGAAATTGGGCGAGGGATTAGGGGTCTGTCGCTGCGTGGTCTATCGTTGTAAGGAAGCCGACATTAACGCCACCATCGAACACGAATTTTTAAACTCCGGCATTAGTTCCATCAAAGGACAAAAATGGCCCCTGAAAAATAATCCTCTGTTTCAGGAAGTGCTGGAATTGAGAGAATCCCTGAAAATCGAAGACGCTATTCACGATCCCCGTCTCCCCGGGGATTCCATTCAAAATCTGGTGCGGGAATGTTCCATCTATTCTTGGTTATTAGTGCCGATTTTTTACCAAAGTCGTCTCTTGGGAATGTTGGAACTGCATCACTGTGGACCCTATACCACCACTTGGAAAAGCGAGGATGTCGCCCTGGTGGACGCGGTGGCCACTCAAATCGGAGTCGCCCTCATTCAAGCCGAAGCCTACGCTAATTTACAGGATTTAAATGAACAATTAGCCGCTCTCGATCGCACTCGTTCTAATTTAGTCGCCATTACCGGCCATGAATTACGCACCCCCCTGTCCACCATTCAAGTCTGTCTAGAAAGTTTGGCCTCGGAACCGGATATGCCGGCGGAAATGCGCCAAATTATGCTTGATACTGCCCTGAAAGATGCGGAACGAATGCGTAAATTAATCCAAGATTTTTTAACTCTTTCTAGGTTAGAAAGTGGCCGGGTTAATTGGAATCCTGAAGCTTTATCCTTATCGGAATGTGTGGAATTAGCCATCAGTCATGTTCACGCCCGCAATCTCGACAACGACACCCCAAAAATTAGCAATCTTGTCCCCCCTAATCTGCCCTTTGTTTTAGCCGATGGCGAGTGGTTAGTGGAATTACTCTCCAAACTTCTCGATAATGCCTGTAAGTTTACCGGACGGGAGGGAAATGTCTCGATCGAAGTCGCTTCGGGAAAACCAAAAACTCTAGAAGTAACTATTTCTGACACCGGACGCGGGATCGAACCCAATCGTTTAGAACAGGTTTTTGATCGCTTTTACCAAGAGGAAGGAGCCCTGCGACGCAGTGCCGGGGGAACCGGTTTAGGACTGGCTATCTGTCGTCAGATCGTTAATGGTTGGGGCGGCGAAATTTGGGCAGAATCCCTAGGCAAAAATCACGGCAGTCAGTTTCATTTTACTATTCCAATATTTAAAGATAAAACTAACGATAATCCCCAAAATACCGCTCCGAAAAAATCCTCCCGTCGTCCTGCTAGTAAACGTAAATAGGGGATGGTTGCCCGTTTAGTTTTGGCTCTTTACTCGTGACTTCCTATTCCTTTTCTTCATCAAAAACTAAACAAAAAAGCATTAAAAAAGAAGCATCCAATCCCCAGCATATATAATAAACTTAAAAGAGTAATCAATTAGTCGTTTTTAGGTGAAAAAATTATGGGACGTGCCAAGAGAGTGGTTTTAGCTTATTCCGGAGGAGTCGATACTTCCGTCTGTATTCCCTATCTCAAACAAGAATGGGGAGTAGAAGAAGTGATTACCCTAGCCGCCGATTTAGGACAGGGAGACGAATTAGGACCGATTCAAGAAAAGGCTCTGCGCTGCGGAGCGATCGAATCCTTAGTGGTCAATGCTCAGGAAGAATTCGTCAAAGAATACGCTTTTCCCTCAATTCAAGCTAATGCTCTCTACGAAAATCGTTATCCCCTTTCTACCGCCCTGGCTCGTCCTTTAATCGCTAAATTATTAGTAGAGGCCGCCGAGAAATACGGGGCCGATGCCGTCGCTCACGGTTGCACCGGCAAAGGGAATGATCAAGTGCGTTTTGATGTGGGCATTATGGCCCTTAATCCTAGTTTAAAAGTTCTCGCTCCCGCCAGGGAATGGGGCATGAGTCGGGAAGAAACCATCGCCTACGGGGAAAAATTCGGGATCGAGTCTCCTGTGAAAAAATCCTCGCCTTTTAGTATCGATCGTAACCTGTTGGGGCGCAGCATTGAAGCAGGTCCCTTGGAAGATCCGATGACGGAACCCCCGGAAGAAATCTA
The DNA here is from genome assembly GCF_015206885.1 of Microcystis aeruginosa LEGE 91341. Lineage (GTDB taxonomy): Bacteria > Cyanobacteriota > Cyanobacteriia > Cyanobacteriales > Microcystaceae > Microcystis > Microcystis aeruginosa_H. Next base: position 4,230 of record NZ_JADEXY010000019.1, read on the forward strand.
TTTAATGACCAAAGCGATCGCCGATACTCCCAACGAGCCGGAATACGTCGATATCGGTTTTAATCAGGGGATTCCTGTCAGTTTAAACGGAGAAAATCTCGATTCTGTCACGCTAATTAGTCAATTAAATGACCTAGTGGGTAAACACGGTGTTGGTCGGTTAGATATGATCGAAAACCGGGTAGTGGGAATTAAATCCCGAGAAATTTACGAGGCCCCGGCTTTATTAGTTTTAATTGATGCTCACCGGGATTTAGAAAGTTTGACTTTAACTGGAGATGTTACCCAATATAAACGGGGAATTGAAGAGACCTACGGACAGTTGATTTATAAAGGATTGTGGTACAGTCCCTTAAAGGAAGCGATCGATGCTTTTATCCTCAAAACCCAAGAACAGGTAACGGGATCGGTGCGAGTGAAACTGTTTAAAGGTAACGCTAAAGTGGTCGGTCGTCAGTCAGTCAATTCTATCTATTCTCCCGATTTAGCTACCTACGGGGCCGAGGATCAATTTGATCATAAAGCTGCTGAAGGTTTCATCTATGTTTGGGGATTACCCAGCAAAGTTTGGGCCGAAAAAACTAGAGGGAAGTAATCAACAATCCTCCCCTAAGTAAGTGGGTGTTAATTCAGATTCCCCCAGCGATCAACACCCCCCTTATCAAGGGGGGAAGGGGGGATCAGTACCCCCCTTATCAAGGGGGGAAGGGGGGATCAGTACCCTTATAAAATTAAATATAAAGATGCTGAATTATTTGCTGATTTAGCAGCAGAAAAACCTCTGGCTGCTGAAAGAAATGGACGTAAAATTGTTGTAGAAATCAAAAGCTTTTTAAGTCCCTCACCTATGAGAGATTTTGAAATAGCGTTAGGACAGTATATTTTATATCGAAATTTAATCAGTCTTACCGAACCAGAATATCAAATTTATCTAGCCATTAAAGACAGCATTTATGAAAATTTTTTCCAACGAGAATCAATTCAGGCTATTGTGAAAATAAATCAATTACTTTTGCTGGTTGTTGAGATGGAAAAGGAGAAAATTTTACAATGGATAGACTAAAAAAATATCGCAATGCCATTAAAAAAGTATTAACAGAATATCACGAATGGGTTTCTGGTTCTGCTAATTTAGATCAAGAAAGTTGTCTGGTTTTTGACGAGATACATGATCAGTATTTTTGGCTTTTTATGGGTTGGGAAGGCAAGAAAAAAATCAGGAATATTCAAGTCCATATTAGGATTAAACATGAGAAGATTTATATTGAGGAGGATTGGACAGAGGAAGGTATCGCTACGGAATTATTAAGGGAGGGTATTTCTAAAGAAGATATAGTTTTAGCTTTTTACGATCTGGAAACTCGTAAGTTAACTGGGTTTGCTGTGAGTTAAGTTATCGGTAAATCTTGCCTGGAAATCTGAGGTTGATAAAAGAAGCTTAAAGGAGCTATTTTGTTACTTTTGAACCAGTTTATCCCTATGGGTAACAAAAATTTGAGTTATAAGTAGTTGGACAAAAGTAAAGTTAACTGTGGGGTAAGGAGTCAGGAGTCAGGAGTCAGTACCGATGAAAAAATTTTCACCACCAGAGATGAAAGAGGTTTCAAGAATTGCGGCAATTTACATTTCTTAAGATAGACAACAGAATTTATGTCCGACTACTTAATTATAATATCTCTATAAACCAGCATAAAAAAAGCTTATGGCTATTTCAATTACTTTAACTTTACCTGATGAGATTTTTACTCTAGCTCAATCCTTAGCCCATTCAATTAACCGTGATCTTAATGATATATTAGTAGAAGCGATCGCTTTTTCTATTAGTCCCAATTATCAAGGCGAAAAAATCTCATCCCTAAATTCATTATCAGATGAAGAAATTATCAAATTAACTCAATTACAAATGGCATCAGAACAGGATCAAAGATTAAGCGAGTTGCTCAATCAACAACAAGAGAGGGATTTATCAACCTTTGAAAATACGGAACTTTGGTCATTAATGCAAATTTATCAAATCAACTTGTTAAAGAAGTCTCAAGGATTAAATGAAGCGGTTAAAAGAGGATTAATTTCACCCTTAGAAGCATGAATCCTAACCCTATTCCGGACTATATTAAAGATAAAATTCGCCAACAAGCTAATACTAAATCTGGTTATTAAAAACTGATTATTTATTCCCCCTTTTGCATGAGTGCCTCTCCTTTATAAGTAGCCTATACTCAACGGATTTAGTATAATTGCTGATTGTCGGTATTCCTGCAAATGTGAGATGCAACAGGTCAATTTATTGCGGGGGAACCTAGGAGCGAAGGTGATAATTTCGGTCAAAGAAATAAGTAGAGGTAGAACCTCGCTTATCTGCGTTGCAAGCTATAACCTTACAACGAGTCAAAAATATTTATATAACCTAAAACTATCTTAAATATAAAAAACCATAATAAATGATGATTAAATAACCCTTGACTTCCCCCCCCCTTGTGATAGCTTCGGTTGTAGGATATTGGCGCAAAACTAGCGTTAAATATGATCATAATTCTGTCCTATTACTGTCATCAAATCCATGAAAAAATTACTGACAATTTTAACCCCTTTGACTCTGATGGGGTTAGCCGGGGTTGCTCCTGCTCAAGCGGCAATAGTAGCTGGTTGGAATTCATTTAATGCCGCTACTGCAACCTATCCCAAAGCGGCGGATACTATAGGTGCGAATATAACCAGCACGGGGTTAAACACTGCTGGGATAGATCGCCAGGTTCAGTCAGATTTCGTCTTGGGTTCTAATGTTAGTACATCGCCGGGTCGGTGGAATGGAAATAGTACTGTTAATACCAGCCAATACGTCGAATTTGCCGTACAACCTGGTGCAGGTTTTCAAGTCGATTTTACTGACTTGCAACTCAATGCGCAGCATGATGAGACGCAGCTAGATTTAGTCTTGCGCTCTAGTGTTGATGGGTTCACCAATAATTTAGGGACAACAGTTAGCCTAACAAATAGCTTTAATACCTACAGCTTTGACCTAAGCAGTTTAGCACCCCAAACCGGCCCGGTGCAGTTCCGTCTCTATGGACTGAATGCTAATTCATCTGTTGTCTTCTTCCTTGGTGCAAACTCTGCTAATGTTGCCGGGGGTGGGTTTGTGGCTCTTAATGGGGATATCACTCCTACTGGTGGCGGTCCTGTATCAACCCCGGAACCTAGTGGTATAGTGAGTGTAATCGCTGTTGGTGCGTTGGGTGCCGCTTCCCTTCGTCGTCGGGGATAAATTATCCTTGGCAGGGGCAACTACAGAGGGATTGCCCCGATATCCTATCATCAATTTTAGATTTGATCACCAGTTAGTCAACATTATGTCATACAAAGATATTATTACCATAGAACCGGGAAAAAGGAGCGGAAAACCTTGTATTAGAGGAATGAGAATTACTGTTTATGATGTTCTCTCCTATCTGGCTTCGGGAATGACTTATGAAGAAATTTTAGAAGATTTTCCTTACTTAACCAAGACGGATATTTTAGCCTGTTTGAGTTATGCCGCCGAGCGTGAACGTCAAACCATTTTAGTTAACTAATGAAGTTACTTTTTGATCACAATTTATCACCTCGCTTAGTTAGTCTATTAGTTGATATTTATCCCGATTCAAATCATCTTTACTTGCTGGGATTAGACCAAGAATCTGATTATTATGTCTGGGAAATCGCTAAAATACAAGACTATATTATTGTCACTAAAGATTCGGATTTTAATGAATTACTAATTCTCAAAGGTTTTCCGCCTAAAGTAATTTGGATTCGTTTGGGAAATTGCTCTACTAAAACTATAGAATCATTGTTAAGAGATAACTACGAAGCTATTTTATCTTTTGAGGGAGATCAAAATCTTGGTATCATCGCTTTATCCTAATCCTTTGAGATTCGGAGCAAGTGTTCGCTTGTTTACATGGCTCTTCTCGACCTTGTGTGATAAGTTTAAATTATATAAGAGTGATCGATCTTTGTGTCCTTTGTGTCTTTGTGGTTCGTTTCACTCGGTCTTGCGTAGCGAGCGCGTTGCGACCGCCCGCAGGACTGTATCTTAGAATACATTTTACCCACCAAACCCAAGAGAGCCCAAATTCTTGGGACAAGTGACTGAAGCTACTTGTCTATACCCAATATAAAAAACGGTCTCCCTAAACCAGTTGCCAAAATCGCCGCCATGGACAGTCAATTACTTGATAAACTCGGACAATTACAAAACCTCTTACAAACCAGTGAAAAGGCTCTGATTGCCTATTCTGGGGGCGTGGATAGTACCCTAGTGGCCAAAGTGGCCTATGATCTGCTAGGGAGTCAAGCATTGGCAATTACGGCGGTTTCCCCTTCCCTACTGCCGGAAGAATTGCAAGAAGCGATCGCTCAGGCCGATTATATCGGTATTCGGCATGAATTGGTGGAAACCGAGGAAATGAATAACCCCAATTACACCAGTAATCCCGTTAATCGCTGTTATTTCTGCAAAAGTGAGCTACACGACACCCTTAAACCCCTTGCTCTCGCTCGTGGTTATTCCTACGTCATCGATGGCGTTAATGCGGATGATTTAAGGGATTATCGTCCCGGAATCCAAGCAGCTAGGGAGCGCGGCGCTCGTTCACCTTTGGCAGAAATTGGTATCACAAAAAGCGAAGTTCGTCAACTATCTCGTTACTTAAATTTACCTTGGTGGGATAAACCGGCGCAACCCTGTTTAAGTTCCCGTTTTCCCTACGGGGAGGAAATTAGCCTGGAGAAATTGCAAAGGGTCGGACGGGCGGAGATTTATCTGCGAAAATTAGGTTATCGTCAATTACGGGTGCGATCGAGCGGCGATACGGCACGGATTGAATTACCGGTAGCAGAAATTCCCGACTTTATTAATCGGACAAATTTAAGCGAATTAGTCGCTGATCTGCAAAAATTAGGCTTTATCTATGTCACCCTCGATCTAGAAGGTTATCAAAGCGGCAAGCTTAATCGAGTCCTCTAGGAGGGAGGTGATGGTAGAGTGGGAATTATGAATTAGGAAGTGGGGAAGTGGGGGAATTTCAACTAAAACCCTAACACCCCAAAACCCCAAAACCTAAAACCTGTCCCCTGACAACACAGAAGTCACTCGATCGGATATATTAAAAAAATGTTAAAAAGCCGGGGAGCGGACTGATGAACCTTTTTCTAGGGTTCCTAAGTCTTTACCCTTAAACCTCTAATTGCCAAGGCGAGGATAGATGAGTCAACTACAAAATGCCTTTACCCTATTCCTGAGCCTGTTGGTGGAAGCGATGCCTTTCTTACTGCTAGGGGTGATTCTCTCTAGTATTCTTTTAATATTTGTCGATGAACGTCGCCTAGTTGCCTTGATGCCTCGCAATGCTGTTTTAGGAGCATTTGTGGGGGGATGTATTGGTTTTTTGTTTCCCGTCTGCGAGTGTGGCAATGTGCCGGTGGCGCGACGTTTACTTGTGCAAGGAATGCCGAATGCAGTAGCGGTTAGTTTTCTCTTAGCAGCGCCGACAATTAACCCGATTGTTATCTGGTCCACTTGGGTAGCTTTTCGCGATCAACCGGAAATTGTTTTCTATCGAGTTATCTTTTCTTTGTTCATCGCTACGGTTATCGGTATTATCTTTAGTATCCAAAAAGATCCGCGACCGCTCCTACAAACCTCTTTGGCAAAAAGTCTCAATTGGCAACCGCAAACACCAGAAAAAGAATCTATCCCACTACTACTACAATCCGGTTCTTTTCTGATCGGTAATTCTGGGCAAACTTTGCGCTTAGACGAAAGTTTTGCCGCTACTGCTGTCCTCCCGGCAGTGCAAGCTATCCCGATGAAAAGGCGCTGGTTAACTTTTCTGGAAAACGTGGTGATGGAATTACAGGAATTAGGAGGAGTGTTAATCTTAGGAAGTGCTATAGCGGCCGGTTTACAGGTGTTTGTTCCCCGGGAATTTATTCTTAATTTGGGTCAGGATCCGATTACTTCGATCTTGGCAATGATGCTGTTAGCGGTAATTGTTTCGATTTGTTCCACAGTTGATTCTTTTTTTGCTCTTTCCTTTGCCTCTAGTTTTACCAGTAGTTCCCTGCTGGCTTTTCTAGTGTTTGGTCCAATGATTGACCTGAAAGGCATTGGTTTAATGTTGTCTATTTTTAAACCGAGAATGTTAATTTATCTCTTTGCTTTAGCAGCGCAAATGACTTTTTTACTCACCTTGGCTCACAGTTATTTATTTTAGGTCAGTCCCTAGATAGTTTTTCCCATGAATTCATCACGTCTGAAAATAATCGCCCCCCAATTTATCGATATTATTGCCCTCATCGGTTGGGGTTCGTTACTATTTAAATACTGGATAACTGGACAATTAAATTTACTTATCCATCCTAATTATTTTATCCTGGTTCTCATCACCAGTATTGCTTTATTTGCCCTAGGATTAGTCAAGCTTTGGACATTATTAAAACAGTGGCAAAAAAAGATTAATTTAGATAGTAATGATAATCGATCGCATATTACTATTCTTCCCCAACATTTTGGCTCAAGTTTATTAGTAATAACTGCCCTTTTAGGCCTATTTATCGCTCCGCAGCCCCTCAGTAGTCAAATCGCATTACAGAGGGGAATTAGTGAATCTTTACCCCTAACTCGCGTGCAAACTCAATCCTTTGGTACTACCGTTAAACCGGAGGAAAAAAGTTTAATTGAATGGGTAAGAACTTTGAATGCTTATCCTGAACCTGATGCTTACACAGGACAACCGGTAAAAGTCACAGGTTTTGTGGTACAATTACCCCAACTACCCGATAATTACTTATTAATTAGTCGCTTTATTCTTACCTGTTGTGCCGTGGATGCTTATCCCGTCGGTTTACCGGTGAAACTATCAGGAAGTCGCGGTCAATATTCCAATGATACTTGGTTAGAAATCACCGGAGAAATGGCCACGGAATCTTTACCCGTAGAGGTGGGAAAATCAACCACCAGAAGACAATTAGTAATTAAGGCCAAATCCGTGAAACCTATACCCACTCCTGCGGATCCCTACGGATATTAACAGTTATCAGTTATCAGTTGTTTCTAACCATCTACTATAATGATCAAGACCTTACAACTACAACCGATTGATAAATTAGCAATAACATTAATTCTATCGCTAACCTTAGTAATTGGTGGCTTAATTTGGTTGGGTAATAGCTGTGGTAATCAATGTCTTTTACAAACCGGACCAAGGGTCAAGGAATTTAGCTGGGAAAATCGAGAAATTGGCGCGGAAGATCAAGCATTTATTATCACTTTTGATCGCCCCATGGATCATGCTAGTGTAGAAAAAAATCTAGTTATCGATCCTGCGCTGCCGGGGAAGTTTAGTTGGGCCGGAAGACGATTAGCTTATACTCTCACTTCTCCCATTCCCTACGGAGAAAAATATCATCTGCAAATTGAAGGTGCGCGGGAACAATTTCGCAGCGGTAATCGATTAGGACAAACCCTAGCAATCTTTGAAAGAGAATTTAAAAGTCGGGATCGTGCTTTTGCCTATATTGGCACTAATGGGGAAGAACAGGGAAGATTAATTTTTTATAACTTGACCGAGGAGAAGAAAACCCTCTTAACCCCGGCAAATTTGACCGTTATGGCTTTTGAATTTTACCCTGATGGTAAAAAAATACTCTTTTCGGCCGTGGCGAAAAATCAGGGGATAGAGGGAATTCGTGAACTGCAGCTTTACCAAGTTGATTTTGGCAAATCTTCCCCAAAAATTGAGTTAGTGCTAGACAATAAAGATTATCAAAATAATCATTTTGATTTAGCTAAAGATGGGGAAACCATTGTCGTGCAGAGAATTGAGCGCCGCAATCCGATTAACTTCGATTTATGGGCAGTTAAATCGGGGGAAAAACCAAAACAATTAAACATCCAAGGTGGAGAATTTTTGATTGCACCTGATAGTAAAACTTTGGCTGTCACCCAGGGGGAAGGAATCGCCCTTTTGCCTTTAAAAACCGAAACAAAACCCCTAGATTTTTTACCAAAATTTGGGCGAATTTTGAATTTTTCTGCTGATGGTACGGCTGCGGCAATGGTAAATTTTAATACTGATAATGCTAAAATGCGTTATATTCGATCGCTTTTTTATGTCAATAATCAAGGATTACAAAAACGCTTACTCAATCTACAAGGTTCGATTATAGATTGTCAATTTAATGCCACTGGTAGTGATTTATATTGTTTGTTAACTGAGTTAGTTACTAACAGTCAAGAGTACAAAGAAAAACCCTATTTTGCTAAAATAGATGTGAAGACTGGTCAGGTGACTCCCTTACTGGAATTAGCCGATTATCGTGATATTCACATTAGTTTATCTCCCGATAGTTTAGCGATTATTTTTGATCAACTTCGCACCAGTTATGATACTAATCCGACTAATCCCTTGACTACCGATTCAGGAGAAACAATTATCGGTGGTCGTTTGTGGATGTTAATTCCTCCCCTACAAGATGGAGTGAAAGCAAGTAAATCTGATTTAATTGAATTACCTCTAGCGGGAATTCGTCCCCAGTGGATGCCATAGAATTTTATTATTAACTTGGGAATTATTTCGATGCTGTTAAACTCAGAAAAATTAGCCAAATTGCGTCAGTATTTTGTTAGTGGTGCCACTCGTTCCTATCAATTCCGTCGTCAGCAGTTAGAGAAGTTAAAAGAGGCAATCATTAAATATGAAGCAGAGATATATGAAGCTTTATATAGTGATTTAAAGAAAAGTCCCGAAGATTGTTGGATTACTGAAAATGGGTTCCTTTTGGGGGAAATTAATAACGCTTTAAAAAATTTGCGCTCATGGATGCAACCCAAAACTGTTAAAACTAATCTCTTAAATTTTCCTTCCTCCAGTCAAATTATTCGGGAACCTTTGGGGGTGGTTTTAATTATTGGTGCGTGGAATTATCCCCTCCAATTGTTATTAGTGCCTTTAGTTGGTGCTATTGCTGCCGGTAACTGTGCGGTATTAAAACCGAGTGAATTTGCCTCAGCGACGGAAAAATTAGTAATTAAAATAATTCAAGAAATATTCCCCGAAGAATATGTGTTAATTGTACCCGGAGATGGTGCGGAAGTAATTCCGAATATGTCAGACAGTTTTACCTTTGATCATATATTTTTTACTGGCAGTACCAGGGTAGGAAAAATTATTTATCAACTGGCAGCAGAAAAGTTAATTCCTGTTACTCTAGAATTGGGGGGAAAAAGTCCCTGTGTTATCGAAGCTGATGCTAATATTTCCGTGGCAACCCGTCGCATTGCCGTGACAAAATTCTCTAATTGTGGTCAAATGTGTATCGCAGCTGATTATGTTTTGGTACATCAATCCCAGCAGGAGAATTTGATCAGAGAATTAGCTAATACTATTGTTAATTTTTTCGGTGAAGATGCCAGATTAAGTGCTGATTATGGTAAGATAATTAACGAAAAACAATTTGACCGCCTGATTGACTTGCTCAAAGATGGTGAGATTGTTTTTGGCGGCAAAACCGATCGAGAAAATTTATATATTCAACCAACTTTATTAACTAATGTTTCCCTCGATGCTCCTATTATGCAAGGGGAAATATTCGGTCCAATTTTACCGATCATTGCCTTTAGCACTTTTGAGGAAGCTTTAGCAATTATTGCTAAAAACCCTAACCCTCTAGCTTTTTATCTGTTTACTACTAAGGCAAATACCGAAAAGAAATGGTTAGAATCAGTCCAGTTTGGGGGAGGTTGTATTAACAACAATAGTTTTCATTTTACTAATCCTAGTTTACCCTTTGGTGGTCGGGGAAATAGCGGTATCGGTAGCTACCATGGTCGTTTTTCTTTTGAGAATTTTAGTCACCAAAAAGCGATTATGAAAACACCTCTTTGGTTCAATCCCGCTTTAAAATATCCGCCTTTTAAGGGGAAGTTAGGCTTATTTAAGTTATTGGTTCGCTAAAAAGCTATAGTTTAAGTTAAAGCTTTTAAGAGAGCTTGAAATTTCAGCTGAATTTCTGCTAGTTCTTTTTCCGGATCGGAACCGGCAACAATACCCGCACCAGCGTATAATCGCGCTCGATCGCCTTTAATTAATGCCGAACGAATACCAACAATAAACTCACTATTATTTTGACAATCAATCCAACCCAAAGGAGCGGCATAAAGAGAGCGATCAAAGGTTTCATAATGACGAATTTGTGCTAAAGCGATCTCGGTGGGAACCCCAGCAACAGCAGGAGTGGGGTGTAGTTGGGCAACAATTTCGAGGGGATGGATGGGGGGTTTGAGTTTGGCATGAATAGGAGTCCAGAGATGTTGAATATTGGAGAGTTTTAACAATCTAGAGGGAGAATTTTGCGGATTTAAGCCAATTTGTCGCAGTTTTTGGTTAATAAAGTCACTAACAGCCCGATGTTCCCGTTGTTCTTTTTCACTAGCGAGGAGTTTATTGGCAAAGAGAGCATCTTCGATCGCATTTTCTCCCCGGGGGGCAGATCCCGCTAAAGCATCGGTGATTAATTGCCCCTGATGGACGGTTAACAAGCGTTCGGGACTAGCGCCAATAAAATGATCTCCCCGTCCATTGCCGAGGCAAAAAGTGTAGCAATCGGGATGACGCTGACGCAAATTATCGAGACAGTTTATCAGATGAAAAGGACGGGGAGAAATCACGTCAAGAGCGTGAGCGAGGACAATTTTGCTAAAATTTTGAGCCTGGATAGATTGGAGTGCATGGGCAACAGCCGCTTGAAAATTATAGGTAGGATGAATATAATAACTACAGGGATCCTGGTGGGGATTCTGTCGGCAATTGCTGGAGTTATTTTGGATGATTTTGAGGTTATTAATAGTTTCTTCGAGAGAGTTTTCTATTTCTTTTTCGCCGGTGATTAAGAGATTGGTCAGGAAAAAATATTCCGACTTTTTTTTGATAATTTGAAACTTAGGCAGGGTTAGGGTAGCTGAGGGAAAGGGGGTAGCTGTTGCCGAGTCAAAAAAAGTGAAACTGCAAAAGATGCGAGGGGTAATCTCGCTATAGTTATCAATTTTAATAATTCTTTGTTGACAGTTTTCGATAAATTTTTGAGCTTTTAAAAAACGTTGTTTACCGTGGAAATTGGCAGTAAAGGCGATGCCGTAGCCGAGAAGAGCGGTTTCTCGTTCGGGATTTTCCCAATAACAATGGGTGGGATAGCTAGGGGCAATCCGAGAGAGAATTTCTAGGGGATCAAGGGGGGAAATTTTTTGACAAAAACTGACGATCGACCGATTTCCCTTTTCTGCGGCTAACAGTTGCGGGTTGAGGATAAAGTCATAGAGGCCGCGAAGATCAGCAATCGGACTATCAGGATAGGAAAGGCGAGGAACGGCAGAAGTCATGTCAAGTTTTTTGTATTTTTTGCAAAAAAAACCATGATTAATGGTATGTAATCCCCACAGGTGTGGCCAGAGTCAACGATCTCTTTTTAACTATGGTATCGGAGAAAGGGTCTTTAGGCAGAAAGGGAGCGGGATATTTGTGACGATTAACCGCTTTGGCAACAAATCAAGGCTTAAAATCTCCAGAGATGGCTATTATTTAAATGGGTAAAAGAATTAATTTAATAACTTCTATTTTACAAGTTTGTGGAAATTGCCACCACGGGACAAGTGGGAATACATTGTTCACAAACCACACAACGGGAACGCAAAAACTTAAGACGAAAACTCTCCGGATCAAGGGTTAAAGCTTCCGTGGGACAAACCCCCGTACATAAGCCACAATCGACGCATTTTTCTTCATCAATGACGATTTCACGACTAACTTGGGAAACACCAATATTTTGTAATTGTAACCATTCGATCGCCGCTTCTAACTCATCGATATCTCCCGATAATTCTAATACTAATGTTCCCACTTGATTGGGAGCAACTTGGGCGCGGATAATATTAGCGGCGACGTTAAAATCCTTCGCCAGTCGATAAGTAACGGGCATATGGACGGCTTTTTTGGGAAAAGTGAGAGTAACGCGTTTTTTCATTAGGATAGGATAGGAATAATTTTTGAGAGACTATCCATGACAGCCACCACACCCACCAACAAAACCAGAAATCTGCTGCTGGCAGTAACGGCAGTTATCCTTAGTGTAGCGATTTTCTTGGGGTTTCAAACCACCGCTAGTTCTGTATCTTTGGAAGCGCAAGCGGAAAAAGCGACACCTTTCGATCTTGCCCTCAGCAATGGCAAACCCACCCTGACAGAATTTTATGCTAATTGGTGTACCAGTTGTCAGGCGATGGCCCCTGAAATTGCCGAAATTAAAAAACAATACGGTAATGCCATTAATTTTGTCATGCTCAACGTTGATAATAATAAATGGTTGCCAGAAATTCTCCGTTATCGTGTGGATGGGATTCCCCATTTTGTCTTTTTAAATAACCAAGGACAACCGGTTGCACAAGCGATCGGAGAACAACCAAAATCAATTTTAACTGCTAATTTAGAAGCACTTTTAACTAATTCCACCCTACCCTATGCTACCACTACGGGAGAGACTTCTGATTTTAATATCCTTGTGGGTGCTAGTCAAACCGATCCCCGCAGTCACGGCAGTCAAGTTAAGCACTAATCAGTAATCAGTTATCAGTTATCAGTGGAAAGCTTAGGGCTGAAAGCTATCATTCAAGAGTCAACTATCAACTAAGTACATTTCATTGACTGAATTTTTAACTATGGCAATTATTGTTCAACATTTGACCACGGGTAACGAATATATATTCTTAGGAGTTAGTGGGGGTGAAAGTAAGAACATTTTACCCACCAAAATGTTAGGAGATTTCTTCGCAACGGAGGCTCCAGATAAATCGCGATCGGTGACGGTTTGTGATGATCAAGGCCGGATACTTTGGTTTCCCGTCACAGAAATAATTGTGGTGGAGGTAGATGGTCAAAAACCCGAAGAATTATTACCAGAAATTATCGCTCCTGAACCAGTTCCTTTACAATTAGATAAAGAGAATCAACCTCAGTCCCCAGAAAATCAAGGAAACATCGATGAATTTGCCGAAGATGACGATTGGATATAGAATTAAATATCTAATTTTAGCGGGAATAATTGCCCTATTTACTATTGGCTTTAATTCCCTCTATTCTGTTTCTCAAAACTCGATCGCTTCCTTCCCTATTGCCGAAGTTAAAACCCAATATCTTAACGATTGGACACCAGAATTAGAGGTAGAATTTCAACAAAGGGCAAAGCAAGTTATTAACCATTTTGCTAGGGCAGAAAGTTATGGCAATTTGTGGGGAGAAAACGAGAAAAAATCCTATCCTATGGCCATGTTTGATTTCTTGGCAGGAAACCAGCAAAAAGCCCTAGATTTCCTGCAGCAGGATGACCCACAAACACAAGAACAGTCCCACACCGATTATATAGATTATTATTTTTCTTTTACCCTGAAAGGACAAATTAGAAAGTATTTTCTGCTCGGAAAATATCTCGATCCTGTTTATCGTCAGAGAATGTATAATGCGGCGAAAATTTGGACAGAAACTGACCCTTTACAACGACCCCATCCTATTCATGGTAAGGGCAAAGGAACGGGTAATGATTGGAGTATAGAAAGACGGGGTTTATGGGTAGATAATCGCAATACTGATAACCTGCGGGCGATGCGCGAAACATCGGTTTATCTGATGGCCGAAGAAACAGGAAATGAAGCAACTCGTCAACTCTATAAAAGCAAAATTAAGCGCTACGTTTCAGCTTTATATAACATCGGTATGGGAGAATGGGATTCAGAAGTTTATCACGGTCATACCTTTGCTCCCTATCTCAATCTCTACGATTTCGCTCAAGATACGGAAGTTAAACAATGGGCAAAAATGGCCTTAGATTGGTTATCCATGGCCGCTAGTGTTAAATATTATCGCGGTGGTTGGGGTGGTCCTGTAAAACGCGATTATGGTGATGGCCATGGCGTAATGCGATCGCACGCAGGACGCACTTTTTGGTTATATTTTGGTGATACTCCCGTCGCCAATAATCGTCCGGAATTGGACTCTCTTTATCTAATTACCAGTCGTTATCGTCCTCCTTTAGCAGTGATGGAATTAGCCCGAAAAAACTTTAATAAACCGGTAGAAATTCTCGCCAGTAAACCCCTGTATGAAAACTGGAAACCGGGCAATAATCAAAGTCCGGGTTATTGGGAAACTCAATTTATTGGGGCTAGTTATCAAATGGGTAGTCTGGCGGGAACTTTCCCCGATGGTGATGTGGCCCCGTTTAAATTAATGGCTTTTAATCAACACAAAGGTGTGGATTTTTTTGTGGCTAACACTGGCAAAAATGGCGTAAAACCGGGCAAAAATCCTGGGGATGAAATCGGACAATATCGCAATCTTTTAATCTGGTTACGACCGGCAGATCAGGCTTTTTTCTGGCAATTACCGAAAACTGCTAAGGTAGAAAAAGATGATAATATCTGGTTTATTCAATTAGAAAAAACTTGGTTAGCCCTAAGATTAATTAATCTTTCTTCTCCTGAAATGATCGAGATTCCTAATTCCCCTTATCCCGATGATCATACCTACCAAGCTTTACCCACAGGTAACAATTATGCCGGTTTTGCTCTGGAAGTGGGAGAGGCGGCAACCCAGGGCAGTTATGAGAATTTTAAGAGCATATTGAAGCAAAAAAGTCAAGTAAATTTAACTCAAATTAACCAAGGCAGCCTCTTATTTAAAGGCAGTCAGGGACAGAGTTTACAATTTACCTATAATCAAATCAATCTACTGCCGATGTTAATTCGTAACGGTCAAAAGCACGATTGGTCAAAAAATTTCGCTCTTTATAACAGTTTAAGTCGAGATAACTCTCCCGTTTCTTTGGGATGGAAAAAGGGCAAATTAACCGTCAAAGCAGGGAAATATCAGTTTTCCAATGCTTTGATTCTGTCTTCTCCTTAAGTTAGATATTCTCGACTATTTATTCAGCAGACCCTAGTTATGAGGAGAGGCAAAAGGCGCTCATGCAAAAGGCAGCTTTGTTCTCCCCACTTCCCCACTTCCCCACTTCCCCACTTCCCCACGAAAAACTTTTTCAGCAGACCCTATTTATGAGGATTGATCAGACCATTTGCGCTTGATTTAATACCTCTTGCAATTCTTCTCCTTCGATTACTTCCGTGGTCAAAAGATTAGTGGCAATCGACTCTAATAAATTGCGGTTGTGACTGAGAATTGCTAGGGCTTTTTGGTAACTAGCGTCGATAATTTGTTTAACTTCTTCATCGATCGCTTTGGCCGTATTTTCCCCGATCGAACGCCGGGGACTACCCTGATTATTACCTAAAAAATTAGCCTGTCCCGTTTTATCGTAGGCTAGGGGACCCAAGGATTTACTCATACCATAAATTGTCACCATTCTTTCCGCAATATCCGTCGCCCTTTGTAAATCATCGGAAGCGCCATTAGTGACACTGCCAAAAATTAATTCTTCGGCTGCCCGACCGCCCAATAACATAGTAATTTGTTCTTTAAATTCGGTTTCTGTCATCAAAAAACGGTCTTCCGTGGGAATTTTCAGGGTATAACCCAAAGCAGATAAACCCCGGGGAACGATGGAAATTTTCTCGACGCGACCACCTCCCGGCATGACAGCGCCAACTAAAGCATGGCCGACTTCGTGATAAGCGACGATTTTCTTTTCTTTTTCCGATAAAACCCGACTTTTCTTTTCTAAGCCAGCGATGACTCTTTCTATCGCCTCTTTAAAGTCGATTTGACTGACTTTTTCCCGATTATTACGGGCAGCCAAGAGAGCAGCCTCATTGACGAGGTTGGCTAAATCGGCACCGGCAAAACCGGGGGTTTGGGTGGCGATCGCTTTGAGGTTAACATCTTCACCCATCTGGACTCTTTGGGCGTATATTTCCAAAATTGCCAATCTTCCCGCTAAATCGGGACGATCCACCAAAACTTGACGATCAAAGCGCCCCGGACGTAATAAAGCGGCATCAAGAGTCTCTGGGCGATTGGTGGCAGCTAAAACGATGACGACAGCTTCTTTAGGGCTAAAACCGTCCATTTCTGTCAAAAGTTGGTTTAAAGTCTGCTCGCGCTCATCATTACTGCCGCTAGTTCCCGATCCCGAACTTCTCGATTTACCGATCGCGTCCAATTCATCAATAAAAATGATGCTAGGGGCATTTTTCTTCGCTTGGGCAAACAGATCCCGCACCCGGGCTGCCCCAGTTCCGACAAATAATTCCACAAATTCCGAGGCCGAAATGCTAAAAAAAGTCACTCCCGCTTCCCCCGCGACTGCTTTTGCTAAGAGAGTTTTCCCCGTCCCCGGCGGTCCGACTAAGAGAACACCTTTAGGAATACGCGCCCCGATTTTATTAAAGCGCTCGGCATCCTTGAGAAATTCGACAATTTCCTTTAACTCGGTTTTTGCTTCCTCGGCCCCGGCCACATCACTGAAGGTAATCGGATATTTTTCGCCGTCTCCGTAAACTTTAGCGAGATTTTTGTTAAAAAGCAGCGATTTACGCGTGTCATCGTTGCGATAGAACAGAAACTGCATGGCGGCGACTAAAATTAAGGGAGGAACCACCCAAGCGAGGAGAGTGCTGATCCAACTGTTTTCGGCCACAGGAATCGCCTCGAAGATTACGCCTTTTTGCTGTAATAGTTGGGGTAATTGGGGGTTATCGACTGGAATCGTGGCAAAAACTCGTCTGGGGGCTAGATTACTGCTCGGTTTGCCCGCCAGAGAACTAGAATCACCATGAAGGGGATTACTTGATTCTGGGGGATTAACGCGGGGATTACCCGGAATAGGCAGGGATTCTAAAGGATTTTTTAATTGATAAAAGATAACTTGATTGCCAATTCTGACCCTACTGATGTCGCCCCGTTCCACTTTACTGATAAATTCGCTGTAGGGTTCGAGGGGAATATTGGACAATTCTGAGGGACGAGGGATAAGAAAATAGCCTAAAGCGGCAACACCAGAACAAATGATCAGGATTTTGCCTAACCGAGGCAAACGCGACCAGGAAAATTTATTATCTTCTTGATTAGCCATAATTTTTAGGGTGGGTGAGAGTGAAAATGCAAAGTTTATACTAACAATTCCCTGTCTCGATCGCCTTACCGATGGGATAGGATAGAGGATGGAATACTTGGTAGCGAGCGAGCGACAAACGAGAGAAATCCCATGAATTTAGTTAGCTTAGAGAACTTTCTCGATAACACTTCTTTTTTAGTCCTGTTTTTAACTATGCTGGTTTATTGGGCTGGGGCAGCCTTTCCTAGCATACCTTTGTTGTCTGGCTTAGGCAGCACGGGAGTGGCCATCGCTAACCTCTGTATCGCCGCTTTATTGGGGGCGCGTTGGTTAGAAGCGGGTTATTTCCCCATTAGCAATCTTTACGAATCTTTATTCTTTCTCGCTTGGGGTGTAACTGCGGTTCATTTAATTGCTGAGTACACTAGCCGCAGTCGCCTGGTGGGGGTGGTGACGACTCCTGTAGCCATGGGGATTACCGCTTTTGCCACTTTGTCTTTACCCGGGGAAATGCAAACTTCGGCGCCCTTGGTTCCGGCTTTAAAATCGAATTGGTTGATGATGCACGTTAGCGTCATGATGTTAAGTTATGCTGCTTTGATGGTGGGTTCCCTAATGGCGATCGCTTTTCTGATCGTCACGAGAGGTCAAAATATCGAGTTAAAAGGCAGTTCCGTGGGTACGGGCGCCTATCGTCTCCAAAATAAGTTATCTACCACTCTTTCCGCGCCAGTTTTCATGGAAACGGCTAACGGTGGCACAACCGCCCTTTTAACTCCCACCCTAACAGCGATGGCGACTCTTTCGCCCCAACGTCTTAGCTTGGCGGAAACCCTCGATAATATCAGTTATCGGGTCATTGGCCTCGGTTTTCCCCTTCTCACTATCGGTATCATCGCCGGAGCGGTTTGGGCCAATGAAGCTTGGGGTTCCTATTGGAGTTGGGATCCGAAAGAAACTTGGGCGCTAATCACTTGGCTAGTGTTTGCCGCTTATCTCCATGCCCGCATTACCCGGGGATGGCAGGGAAGAAAACCAGCTATTCTAGCAGCGAGTGGTTTTGTTGTGGTTTGGGTATGTTATTTAGGGGTGAATCTTTTAGGTAAAGGTCTTCATTCCTACGGCTGGTTTTTCTAAATCAGTTATAGGGGTGGGTTGTCAAACCTGCCCCTCTAGACTACCCTTTTTTAAGGCTTATAATTGTTATTTAATTACGGCAATTTTGCCCTAGATAAATAATTACAACTTCTCAAAACTTATAAAAAATGATCGATCAGAAAACTACTATTAAAAATCTGGCTTTAATTGCCGGTGTGCATGGCAATGAACTAACTCCCGCTTATTTGGTTAAATACCTACAAAAGTCACCTAATCTTATTGCTCGCAGCAGTTTTCAATCCCACAGTCTCATCGCTAATCCCTTAGCCCTAAAGCAACGGGTTAGATATATCGATACGGATTTAAATCGTTGTTTTAACCAAAAAGATTTAGTAAATCCCGATTGTCAGCAATACGAACAAAAACGAGCAAAAAAAATAGTCAAAGAAATCCGAGAAAAATCCATTGATTTATTAATCGATATTCACAGCACCACATCTAACATGATGCTGGCAATTATTTATTCTAATCCCCATCCTTGGCTATTAAAACTCTTTACCTATCTGACTAAAATTAATCCTGATGTGCGCTTAATTTATCATCCCGTCAGCGAGGAAGAAAATCATTTTCTGAAAGGAATTTGTCCCCTAGCTTTTACCCTCGAAATCGGTCCAATTAACCATGGTCTCATCTGTCCCTATCTTTTTCGTCAAACCGAAACACTCATTTATCAAATCCTAGACTATATCGAACAGGAAAATTATCTCGCTGCCCATCTCGATACTTTCAGCGAATCTCTAACAGTTTACCAACGTTTAGGCTCGATCGATTATCCTAGGGATGAACAGGGTGAAATTAAAGCCATGTTACATCCTCAGATTCTCCAACGAGATTATCAGGCAATTCAACCCAATCAACCGATTTTTCTAGGATTTGATGGTCAGGAAATTATCTATCGTGGTGAATCTGAATTATATCCTATCTTTGTCGGAGAATCTTCCTATAAAGAAAAAGGAATCGCCCTTTGTTGGACAGCAAAAAAACAAATCGATATTAATTAGGGTTTGCGACAAAAAGTTTGTTGCTGGGGTTAGGAGTCAGTTATCAGTTATCAGTTATCAGTTCACTGAGAAAACTCCCCACACCCCACATCCCACACCCCACACCCTGTCCCCAGGAAAAACTTTTTCAGCAGACCCTAAATAAGGGAAAAGCCACTATGACCTTTACTTCTCATTCTCTTTTAGCTGAACGTTACCAACTACAACAACGCCTGGGAAATACCGCTATCGGTCGTCAAACTTGGTTAGCTACCGATGTATTATCCCAAGAATCGGTAATTATTAAACTCCTCGCTTTTAGTCCCCAGATGGAGTGGGAAGAATTAAAATTATTTGAACGGGAGGCCGCCGTTTTAGCTTCTCTCTATCATCCCCGTATTCCCCGCTATCGCGATTATTTTTCCCTCGATAAAAATCAAGGTGACGGGATTCCTTGGTTTGTACTTGTACAAGATTATATACCGGGAGAATCCTTAAGCGATCACTTAGAAAGGGGGCAACGTTTCACCGCTACGGTAATTCGGAATATTGCCCAAGAAGTTCTCGAAATTCTCATTTATTTGCATGAATTATCGCCCCCAGTATTACATCGAGATATTAAACCTAGTAATTTAATTATTAACTCGGAAAATAACGTTTATTTAGTAGATTTTGGCGCAGTCCAGTCCAGGGGTGCAGTGACGGGAGTTACTTTTACTGTGGTGGGAACGAGTGGTTATGCACCCCTAGAACAATTTTGGGGCCGGGCGGTTCCCAGTTCTGATTTATATGCTTTAGGTATGACTTTAATTCATTTATTGACGGGAATTGTGCCGATAGAACTGCCCCATCGCGAGTCTAAAATTCAATTTCGCCAACTGGTGACAATCGATGATGATTTAATCGATTGGTTAGAAACTATGACCGATATGGCAGTAGAAAAGCGGTTTAAAAGTGCCAGAGAAGCCCTGAAATTTCTCCAACATCCCTCCTATCGTCAAGCCTCAAGTTTAATCGATCCTAAGAAATTACCAAAGCCTCCCCACAGTTCCATCCGCATCGCTAAACATAGGGATAATTTAGAGATTAATTTACCCCCAAAAATTAAGCTACCTTCTGATGGGCCTACTCTCTGGTCTTTGGCGATTGTCCTTACTGTCAGTATCTTTATCTCGCGAATTCTTACCTTTATTATAGCTCTAATTGGTTTTATTTGTTTGCGGGAGATGCAATTAATTCTTACCCCTCAAGAAGTTTTAATTAAATATAAACTCTTCAATTTTATCTACAAAAAATTCGCTTTTAGAACTCAAGATTTATGGGGTATTTTTCTTCATAGTAATGTCATAGAAGGTAACTATCAGATTCGTCTGCGGACGGCTAAAAATTATTATCTTATCGGCCAGAATCTCCGCGAGGATGAATGTCTCTGGTTAGGACAGGAAATCCAAGATTGGTTAAATTTTATCAAATATAACGTTTCTCATCAAGAGGAAGTGTAACCTGACAGGGTATTATCAACCGTCTCCCCAAAACGAAAACCTTGTACCTCATCTCAAGAAATCTTGGGAATTAGTCGGTAGGCATTTTCCCTTTTTTAACCTTAATCTTGCAGAGATTACCCTATCTTGATAAAATAATAACTGATTTACATTCCCTTAGCTACAGGACGGCAATTATTAAATCGAATTAGGAATCACAAAAAATCAGCCATGAAATGTTAGTTATTAGTGGAGAATAAAAAATGATATCTGAAATTTACCAAAAAGTCAGCTTGTTAGTTTTGTATCAAGGGGTTTTTAATAATGCTATTGGCCAGGCATTTATTACCCTATTATCTACGGATAATATCGCCGATTTTCTTAAAGCATATGGTCAATGGTTTCAAGCTTTAGCATCTAAAAATATTAGTTGGAATGATTTTCTAGTCGAACAAATTTTATTAGATGACAATCCCTTTAGTCAACAGGTACAGAAAAAAAGTGTTTGGGAGTTACCCGAATCTTTAATTAATGGCGTGAAACAGGATTTATCTATCCTCCAATCTCTCTATAATTCTAGCATTTATAGCCTCAGCAATTCGACAATTTTTGAGCGAATTAAATTTCTCAGTTTCCCTGCTTGGGAAGTGGACAATAAATTAGAAAGTTTTCTACATTCGGGTTTAGATTGGACGGAATTAGTGGAAGATCTAGCCGATTATTATCGCGAATGTGGTACAGGAATTTTTGCCCGTTATCAAGCTTTAAGGTGGCAAGAAGGCCGATTACAAGGGATTACTCATCCCGATCCCGTGCAGATTCAAGAAATAGTCGGTTATGAAATGCCCAAGGAAACCTTGATTAAAAACACTGAGTTTTTATTAGCAGGTTATCCCGCTTTAAATGTCCTACTCTATGGCAGTCGTGGTTCGGGAAAATCCTCTCTAGTCAAGGGATTATTGCAAAAATACCATAGTCAAGGATTGCGATTAATTGAAGTGGCAAAATCCCAATTAAAAGACCTACCATTAATTATTGAAATTCTGCGAGATTTACCGCAGAAATTTATTATCTTTGTCGATGATTTATCCTTTGAAGAAGACGATGAAGCTTTTAAATCTTTAAAGGTTGTTTTAGAGGGAAGTGTCACCGCTAGACCGAAAAATGTCGTAGTTTATGCCACTTCTAATCGCCGACATTTAGTCAGAGAATTTTTCGCCGATCGACCACAACCAAAAGATGGGGATGAAGTGCATAATTGGGACACAGTACAAGAAAAATTATCCTTTAGTGATCGCTTTGGTTTAACCCTAACTTTTGAACCAGCTAATCAAGAAAAGTATTTGAAAATAGTGCGTCATTTAGCCAGTGTAGCTAAATTAAAAATTAGCTTAGAAGACCTAGAATTTCGTGCCAAACAATGGGCAACCCAAAATAATGGGCGATCGGGAAGAACTGCTAGACAATTTGTTGATTTTCTTCAAGGGGAATTAGAATTAAATAGGTAGCATTAATTGTGTTATGATTAAATAAAAGAATATCTAATCTAGAAAAATGTTGACTTCATCTCCTCCCAAAACCCTCAGCTTAGAAGCATATCGCAACCAAGAAACTAGAGCGGAAACTAAACACGAATATCACGACGGGGAAATTATCGAGATGACAGGGGGAAGCATCAATCATAATAGTATTCTCATTAATCTGATTGTTTTGCTAAAATTAGCTTTAAGAGGAACTAATTGTCGTCTTCAATCTAGCGATCTACGTCTATGGATACCCCAGTATAATCGCGGTTTATACCCAGATTTAATGATCATTGCTGGGGAACCATTATTTAGTGATAATCGCAACGATGAAATTTTAAATCCCTGTGTAATTATCGAAGTTTTATCCCCTTCCACCTCTAGTTATGATCGGGGTGATAAATTTCGTTATTATCGTTCTATACCCCAATTAAACCAATATCTTCTCGTCAGTCAATCGGAGATACTAATAGAATCCTATAGCAAAACCTCAGAAAATAATTGGTTACTGCAAGAATATACCCCAGCAAGGGGAATTATATCCCTAGATTCTTTAGGAATTAGCTTAAATCTTGTCGATATTTACGAAGGAGTTGGTTTTAGTCTCAACTCCTAACTTTAGCTATCTTTTAAGAAGACGTACTAAAAATGATTTTACCATCTTTTACCGCCACTAAACGCAAAGTTAAAGGTCCAGATGTATTGGTTTTACTAGCAGCAACTGCCTCAAGTGTCTCGATAGCATTACCAGACTTTTTCACTTGACCAATAAAGTTAACTACCGTAGTTAATAAACCATCTTCCACTTGAATTGATCCTAAAACTCCCGCACTTCTAGCGCGAAATTGAGCCGAAGCTAAAAGTAAATCTAAGCGCTTTTGTAGGTCCTCTTCTGTCATATTTTGGGGATCAATGGAAACGGCAGCGATTACCTGTTTCTCCTCAAAAACTCTTTGATTGGGAACCACATCAGCAAAGACACGAATCTCGGTTTCTCCTAAGACATAATTACCTGCGGAAAGGATTCTCACCACATATTCTTTACCGTCCTGTAATTGTTGACTTAACTGTTCTACCTGTGCTTTTGTGATCTTAATTAAACGCTGGTCAAAATTAGGCTGATTTGGTTGGGTGGCACGGATAGCATTCATATTTGCTTCCCGCAATAACTTATCGATAACGGTGACAATAGCTTGGGGATCAACAATACGAAAAGCTCCAAAAGATAACACCTGTCCCCGGAAAATAGCGATTTGTTTTTCCCGCAATTCTTGATAGGTTTGATAGTATTGTTCTAAAACTTCTACTTCCCGCTTAAGAAAAGCCATTTGGGTTTCTAAATCCTTTAATTTTCCCTCGCGCTGTTCCAAAGCAAAATTTTTATCCACAATCGATCGATCGAGTTCTCCAATACGTTGATCCCGGCGATCAATTTCTAGCTGTAGGGTTTTTTGTTGAGTTTCCAACTGTTGAAGTCGCGCTTGTCTGGTTGTTAATAACTTTTGTTGATTAGCTAACT
The DNA here is from genome assembly GCF_015206885.1 of Microcystis aeruginosa LEGE 91341. Lineage (GTDB taxonomy): Bacteria > Cyanobacteriota > Cyanobacteriia > Cyanobacteriales > Microcystaceae > Microcystis > Microcystis aeruginosa_H. Next base: position 27,988 of record NZ_JADEXY010000019.1, read on the forward strand.
CTTTATCTCTAACTTGAAGGGTGGTTTGTAGTTGATTTATCTGACTAGAAAGAATTGATTTTTGTTGGGACAATTGATCCCGTTGACTGATTAACTGCGCTTTTTGATTAGTTAAAATAACTCGTTCATTATTTAAATTAGCCACTTCCTTGCGAAACTTTTCCAACTGTCCCGAAACTAATCGCAAACGTTGACGAGAAGCTTGATAATTTTTATTAAGAACCTCTAGACGTTTCTGCACAGCTATCTGTTCACTTTTAGCCGTTTTTAAAGCCTTTTCCACCTGATTTTTTTGTTCGGTGGTTTCTCTTACCTGACTTTCCAAATCCTTAATAGCAGCACGACGTTCATTTAAAAGGCGATCCAGTTCAAAAACCCCTTGACGCAGGGATTTACTAGAAGCAAACAAGACAATTAAAGTCGAGCCGGCGATAAAAATTCCCGTTACAATCGTCATCAAAGTGGCGGTTTGTTTCGGACGCAGATTAAATAAACGCATCCTTTTCTTACCGATACGGCTACCTATGCGATCGCCAATCGCTGCTATCAGACCACCTAAAACCACGATGGCCAAAACTAAAATATAAGCGCTAGTCATCCAGAATTTAAGTAAATTGTTGACTGAGAGCGACGGGATTATGGACGGTAATTTTCTTCTTGTAAATTGAGACCATTTCCTGATCCCGCAGCTCTCCCAATAAACGAGTGACAGTGACGCGGGTAGAACCGATCGCTTCTGCGATCGCTTGGTGAGACAATTTTAGATCCACCCGGATGCCATCGGTGGTGGGAACCCCAAAATCACGACAGAGAATTAATAAAAAACTGACCAAACGTGAACCCATATCCCGGTGAGCTAAGGTTTCGATCATCATTTCCGTTTGTAGAATCCGCGAGGACAAACCCTGCAGCATCAACATTGATAAATCGGGATTATTGCGAAGGGATCTTTCTACCTGATCGATCGGGGCCGAGAGTAATTCTACCGGAGTAAAAGCCACAGCATGATAAAAACGATCCGATCGCTGACCAGTCAGTAAGGATAACACACCAAAGACGCTATTTTCCCGCAGTAGAGCCACGGTAATTTCTTCTCCCGCTTCATAGACTCGCGACAACTTAACGGCTCCTTTCAGCAAAAAATAGACTCTTTCGGCGGGATCTCCAGGGAAAAAGATCGTTTTGCCACGCTCGAACAACTCCACCACCGGGGGGAAATTGCCGCTGCCGATTCGACGGAACACATCTGCTAGGGGTTTATCTTGTATTAATGATAAGTCCATCTCACATCCAAAAAAGGGGAAAATTGTTTTTATTATCCAACGAGTGTCACCTCTATTAAACACAACCGCTGCCTAAACTGGGAAAAGTTTTAGGCGCTTTTTGCCAGACAATGGGGAAGGGGTGATCATTGCTGCCCCTTTATCTGTATCCCTATTATACCGAATCTCGCTGGGGTCGGCTATTGGGGAGATTTTTGTAAGAGAAACGAGAACTATGTTAGATTTAACGGGAAAAAACGCCCTAGTGACAGGAATTGCCAATAATCGCTCGATCGCTTGGGGAATTGCCCAACAACTCCATCAAGCTGGTGCAAATATCGGTGTCACCTATCTCCCCGACGAAAAAGGCCGTTTTGAGAAAAAAGTGCGAGAATTGGCCGATGAACTTAATCCCGCTTTTTATGTCCCCTGCGATGTCCAAAATGACCAACAGGTAGAAGATACTTTCGCTACAGTGGCGGAAAAATGGGGTAAACTGGATATTTTGATTCACTGTCTCGCTTTTGCCGATAAAGAGGGTTTAACGGGCGATTTTACCGCCATTCCCCGGGAAGCTTTCACTAAGTCCCTAGATATTAGCACTTTTTCCCTAACTCGTCTAGCGCGATCGGCTAAACCTTTGATGACGGAAGGGGGAAGTATTATCACTCTTACCTATCTCGGTGGTGTCAAGGTAATTCCTAACTATAATTTAATGGGGGTGGCAAAAGCTGGTTTAGAAATGAGTGTTCGCTATTTAGCCGCGGAATTAGGGGGCCAAAAGATCCGAGTTAATGGTATTTCTGCCGGTCCAATTCGCACCTTAGCATCTTCGGCCGTGGGGGGAATTCTTGATATGATCCATCATGTGGAAGAAATCGCTCCTTTACATCGCACGGTGACACAAATTGAGGTGGGAAATACGGCCGCTTTTTTAGCCAGTGATCTTGCTAGTGGTATTACTGGTCAGATTATTTATGTAGATTCCGGTTACGAAATTATGGGAATGTAGTTTTATTCAGTTATTAGTTATTAGTTATTAGTGTCACGGGGTTCTGAAGGGGGATTTTTGACTTCTTTGGGGTTAATTGCGATCGGTCTGAAGGTTCGTTTAGTTTTTTAACAATAGACCTCTTGCAAAAGTCTTAAGTCGATCCTTGTACAGCAACATTTTTGAAGATTATCAACTACTAATAAATAATTAACTGCAAGTCCCTCCCATTATTGTTTCTATCGTTTGTTTTCGGATTTATGCAAGAAGTCTTTAGTTTTTCTTTTTTCTTTTTTTTATGAGGAATTTGACTGTTTTGATGGATTTTCTGAATTCCTTGATAGCCTTTATCCCCTAATATTTCTATTTCCTTATTTAACCTTATTTTGCTCTCTTTCCACAGTCGAAAATCATGGACTCTTCCTTTCTCACAACGGACACAGATTACCTGCTCGCTTTTTTGATCAGCAACGACTTGCGACTTTAATGTGTGGTATCTCTGCTTGCCACTATAGCATGATTTCTGTTTTTTTTTGGTCTTTCTATCTCCTGTTCTGACACATCCACCACTATTACTTCTATTTCACTATTACTTTCTAATAGGGCTTTTTTTCCAGGTAGATTAAACAGACCTGATTTGATGAGAATATTCTCTACTTTCCTAACAATTCTATACGCCGTTGATTCGTTAATCCCCCAACTATTTCCCAGATGAAAATAGGTGCGATATTCTCGCCAATATTCTAATGTTATTAGTAGTTGGTCTTCCGTACTCAATTTGCTAGGTCTACCTGTCTTTTTTTGTCAAACTTTTTCTGCCTTTAGGACTGTTACCATATCCTTAAATGTATCTGGATACACGCCACACAAGCGTTTGAACTCTGTTGGCTTTAAAGTTTTTACTTGTTCGTAAGTCATCTTTCAATCTTAACTCTTGGACTATTTTATCCTATTTTGTCTAGACTTATGTAAGAGATCTATTGTAACATCAATCCCTCGCATCCTTAAACCTTTGGCGATCGCATTAGAACCCCTTTCATCCAGTGCGATCGCTTTAGCTTTGTCAACTGCGATCGCTGGTCGGCATTGTTAAGTTTTCTTGAACGGGCGATTTTTGTGATCAAGAGTAGAACCATCAATATTTATGGTTCGGTTGACTCTTGGTATGATACGAATGTCTGTGGAGAAATGGGTGTTATACACTCCTGTCAAATTAAATTTGACAACTAGAGATCGCTTTTCGGTGGGAACAGAGAATTAGATAAAAAATACTAATATTTTGTCGCCATCAGGTTCTAGCCGCGATTCAATTGAGTATAAAATAATCTCAGAAAAAGCCGCCAGCAAATGTCAAATCAACCATGAAAAAAATTATTTTGATTTCTAGTCTATCTTTAACAATGATAGTCGGTGCTTCCTGGGCAAAACCCAATATAGTTTTGGCTCAAACTTGTAATTACTTTGCCGGAACTGCTGTGACGGGAAAAAGCATTAACATCGATTTATGTTCGATTGTTCCGGCTAGTTCGCGTAGTGTTGACTTTGTTTATTATTTAGGAAATCAACGACTGGTTAGCCAAGCTAATTGTGATAACGGAACTTGGACGACTTTTCCCGAAAGACAAATTCATCGTCCCCGCTCTCAGGCGACTCAAACAATGCTAGAGGTGGTGTGTAGTTACAGATTAGATAGTTCTCAATCCACATCAAGAATCGCTACAGCAATAGTGTTTTCTCCACCATCAAATGTGAGAACATCCCCCAATGGCAATATCATCTGTTCAGTCAGAGAACGTAGAACCATCAATATTTATGGTTCGGTTGGCTCTTGGTATTATACGAATGTCTGTGGGGAAATGGGTGTTATACATTCCAGTCAAATTAAATTTGCCAACTAGAGAGCGCTTTTCTACGGGAACACAGAAACGGGTAGAATCGATCAATGCAGTTGTTTTCTTTCGAGGTGTCGTCATTAATAAGAAAGCTACCCGTTCCTTAGCCGGTATTGCCGGAATTGTCGCCGTTGCCACCTTAATCAGTAAGGTTTTTGGTTTAGTCCGCGAACAGGTAATCGCCGCTGCCTACGGTGTCGGGCCAGTGGTGAACGCCTACGCTTTTGCCTACGTTATCCCCGGTTTTCTGTTAATTCTCCTTGGTGGTATTAACGGCCCCTTTCATAGTGCTTTGGTCAGTGTTTTGGCCAAAAGAGATAAATCCGAGTCCGCGCCGATTGTCGAGACTATTACCACCCTAGTCAGTGCGATTTTATTAGCTGTCACCGTCTTTTTAATCGTTTTTGCCAATATTTTTATCGATGTTCTCGCTCCCGGTTTAGATGCCGCCACCCGCAGCATGGCCATTCAACAACTGCAAATTATGGCCCCCATGGCGGTTTTAGCCGGTTTAATCGGCATCGGTTTCGGTACTCTCAACGCAGCCGACCAATACTGGCTACCGAGTCTCAGTCCGCTTTTTTCCAGTGTGGCGGTGATTATCGGGGTGGGTTTGCTGGCCTGGTTTGTTGGCGATCGCATTGATGAGCCGCAATATGTGCAACTGGGGGGTTTTGTCCTCGCCGGCGGTACTCTCGTTGGGGCGCTCTGGCAATGGTTAGCACAAGTGGGCGCACAAGTCAAGGCAGGTTTAGGAAAATTAACATTTCGTTGGGATTGGCGGATACCGGGGGTGTCGGAGGTGTTGCGGGTGATGATTCCGGCGACCTTATCTTCGGGAATGTTGCATATTAACGTTTATACTGACCTCTTTTTCGCTTCTTTTATCGAAAATGCCGCCGCTTCCATGCGTTACGCCAGTTTTATCGTTCTCACGCCCTTGGGCATCATGTCTAACATGATTCTCGTGCCGTTTATGCCGATATTTTCTCGACTGACGGAACCGGAAAATAGGGGAGAATTGAAGCAAAGAATCCGTCAGGGTTTATTATTGACGGCTTTAACCATGTTACCCTTCACCGCTATCTTTATCGCCCTCGCTTTCCCAGTAGTGCGAGTTATCTATCAACGGGGTGCCTTTAATCTGGCTGCCTCGGAACAGGTGGTTCCCGTATTAATGGCCTACGGTTTCGGGATGTTTTTCTATCTCGGTCGCGACGTTTTAGTACGAGTGTTCTATGCTTTGGGTGATGGCGAAACTCCTTTTAAGGTGAGTATGGTAAATATTTTTCTCAATGGTGCGCTGGATTTCCTCTTGTATAGACCTTTTGGTACTCCGGGGATTGTTTTAGCAACCGTGGGGGTTAATATCCTTTCTATGGGCATTTTTACGGTGATTTTAAATCGTCGTTTAGGAGGTTTACCCTTAGGAGAATGGGGTTTATCCTTATTGGGATTAACGGTAATTACAATGCTTTCTGGTGTTGCTAGTTGGGGCGCTAGTTGGGGTTGGGAAAAGGTTTTCGGTGCTGGTAATATTTTCCTACAATTATTACAGTTAGGTTTGGCTTCGACTGTAGCAGTGGGTTTATTCCTCCTCGGTGCGATGTTATTGAAGTTACCTGAATTAGACCTATTAATCTCGCGAGTTCGTCAGAAGTTCTTGAAAAAATCTTAGGTTTAAGTTGCTGCCTCACCTCATCATTACATACTATCAGGTTATTTATTTTTAGGAATTGGGGGAAGTTGCGGTGATTTTCGGCGAGAATTAGAACCGGATATTTTCGGAGGTAGGGGTGCAGAATTGCGATTAGATAAACTTTGAAGGCTCTTTTTCATATTAGCAGGTTCCGGCAGTTCTAGAGTTACCCCTTCCCTAGCAGTCATTGTTTCCTCTGGTAGGCATAAATCAAAAACAAAGGCAGAATTATTGGTTAAGTCAGCGAATTCTAATTTGATAATCTCTGGAGAGGATGCTAGTGCTAATAAAGGTTCAATTTCGGTTTTAATTAACTGTTCTAATTGAGCCAGATAATTGCTCTTAACAGGAGTAACAATTAAAGTTAAGGTTTCTTGCCAACCTTGCCCCTCTAATTCTGCCAGAATATCCCCATAACAGCGAATTTGCCAGCTACCTATTCCTAAATCTCGATAGGAAAAAATTTCCAGCCAACCCCCGGCATCCGATCGATAATAATGGGTATATCGTTCACTACTTTCGGGAGATTCGTAATCGATACGCACTTCAATATGAGCAAAAGGAGAATCCAGACGGGCCAAGAGACGATAGTTTCCCGATACAATTTCTAGGGAATTAGTAGAAATTGTGCATCCGTGATTCTCCCCTTGTTTTTGCAGTATAAATTCCATAATCTTAGCCTAGGCCTAATGTTTCCCCTTGACGCTAAAACTTAGGATTTGTGCCGGGAGATTTGCGCTTTTAATTCCCCTGCTTGTGTCAATAAATCCGCTTGAGTTAGACTAATTTGCTCTTGGGTGGCCATCCATTTTAGTTGTACCGTGCCATTTTCAGCCTCAGCATCCCCCAAAATTATACAGCCCACGGCCTTGGCTCGATCGGCCCGTTTAAATTGTTTCCCGAAAGCGCTGCCACTCAAGTCTAACTCGACGCTAAACCCCAATCCGCGTAATTGCTGCGCTAGTACCACACTGCGGGCCTCAGCTTTTTCTCCTTTGGAGACGAGATAAAAATCGGGAACCAAAAAAGATAAAGACTGCTTTTGTTGTAATAATATAATCAGACGTTCTAAACCGATCGCCCAACCCACTGCTGGTGTGTCTGGACCGCCTAATTGAGCTATTAAACCATCATAACGACCACCACCGCAAACCGTGGCTTGAGCACCTAAATCATCGGACTGAATTTCAAAGGCCGTATGGGTGTAATAGTCCAATCCTCGCACTAAACAGGGATTAAGATTATAGATAACTCCCAAATCAGTTAGTAAAGATTGTACCCGTTCAAAATGCTTTTGAGAATCACTACCGAGGTGTTCAAGAATACTGGGGGCATTCTTACAGATAATCTTGGTTTTTTCGTCCTTACTATCTAAAATTCGCAGGGGATTTTTTTCTAATCTCTGTTGAGAATCTGCGTCTAAATCAGCTTTGTAGGGAGTCAAATAATCTAGCAAGGCCTGACGATAATTTTGCCTATCTTGGGCATTTCCCAGGGAATTAAGGTCTAATTTTAGGTTTTCTAGCCCCACAGCTTTTAATATCTCGCTGGCAAGGGTAATTACTTCCACATCCGCCCTAGGGTCATCACTTCCCAACAATTCGACCCCGATTTGATGAAACTGTCGCTGCCTACCCGCTTGCGGACGTTCATAACGAAACATCGGCCCCTTATACCAGAGTCTTTGTACTCCTCCGGCGGCCTGTAATTTGTGTTCAATGTAGGCGCGAACGACCCCAGCCGTTCCTTCCGGTCGCAAAGTCAGGGAACGTTGACCGCGATCGAGGAAACTGTACATTTCTTTACCTACCACGTCCGTCGCTTCCCCGATACCCCGTTCAAAAAGTTGCGTCTGTTCAAAAATGGGAGTTCGTATCTCTTGATACAGCGCAGTCCCTAAAATTCTGCTGGCAGTTTCCTCTAACCACTGCCAGTAACCGACCTCCGCCGGTAAAATATCTTTTGTGCCTCGGATTGCCTGGATTTCGCCCATAGTTCTCTGTATTTTTATCCTTATTTCAACAATCTTAAACCGCTGAGAGTCACTAATACCGTCGATCCTTCATGACCGATGACACCTAGAGGTAAAGTTATATCACCGGCAAAATTGGCTATTAGCAATATGCCGATAAACGCGAGGGCGAAAGTGATATTCTGTTTAACAGTGCGATTGGCACGACGACCAAGGTTAATAGCATTGGGAATTTTGGCTAAATTATCGGACATAAGGATAATATCGGCCGTTTCCAAGGCCACATCACTACCAGCTTTTCCCATGGCAATCCCCACATTAGCCATAGCTAAAGCGGGCGCGTCATTAATGCCATCTCCCACCATAGCGACAGTGTGATATTTTTCTTGCAAATTTTTGATCACAGTTAACTTATCTTCGGGCAGTAAATCAGCGTAAACCTCCTCAATACCGAGTTTTTTAGCGACTTTATCGGCACTTTGTTGATTATCACCCGTAATTAAAACGATATGTTCGATACCGAGCTTTTTTAGCTGCTCCACCAGATTAACTGCCGAGTCACGAAGGGTATCGGCCACAGCGATCGCACCGAGCATTTGATTCTCTTGTACTACCCAAACGAGGGTTTTACCTTCTTTTTGTAAACGCTCGTGGGTAGCTAAAATATTCTGGTCAAGATCAGCAATATGGTCACGAATATAGGCAAAATTGCCCACAGATACCGACTTATCGGCAATTTTTCCCGTGATACCTCGTCCCGATACCGCTTGTACCTGATTAGCACTGAAGAAATTTATACCACGTTCGATCGCTGTGGCGGTAATAGCAGCCCCAATGGGATGTTCGGAACAGGATTCTAGAGATGCAGCCACCGCTAACACCTCATTTTCGCTGACTGCATGGATAGGGATAATTTCCACCACTTGCAACTTACCAAGGGTGAGAGTGCCGGTTTTATCAAAAGCGATCGCTCGTATGCGGCCGATCATCTCCAATCTTGCGCCATTTTTGAATAAAATCCCCTGTTTTGCCCCGTTAGCGATACCCGATAACAAAGCTGGCATAATTGAGGCCATTAAAGCACAGGGAGAAGCCACCACGAGAAAAATTAAGGCCCGATAGATAGTGGTTTCCCAGGTCCAACCCCAGAAAAAAGGCGGTAAAATCCCGAAAATTAAGCCCAAAATCACGATAATTTTCGCATAACCCCGCTCGAAACCTTCGATAAACTGTTGGGAGGGAGGGGATTCATTTTGTGCTTTTTCTACCAAACGAATCACCCTCTCAATTAAGCGACTTTCGGGGGGAGTTTCCACCTTTAAACGTAGCACTCCCGCACCGTTGAGAGTTCCCGCAAAGACCTCTTCACCGATGGTTTTATCCACGGGAAGGGATTCCCCAGTAATTGGCGCTTGATTAATGGGACTGTTTCCCTCCATAATAATGCCATCAATGGGGATTAATTCACCCGGTTTGACTAAAACTGTATCACCGATGTGTAATTGCTTGATAGGAACCTCTTTTTCGCTGTCTCCCGTGATTAATCTAGCAGTATCGGGAGTCATGGCCATGAGAGAACGAATATTGCGATCGGTTTTTGCCAGGGCAATCTGTTCTAATGCGCCACTAATGGCGAAAATTAGGATTAAAATGGCTCCATCGATGATGAGATAGTAATTACTGTCCCAGAGTCCCAAAATCGCCGCCCCCAACGCCGCTACAATCATTAACAAGTCCACATCCAGTTCTTTTTCCTCGAATAAAGTCGTTAATCCTGCCTGGGTACTCTCGTATCCTCCCACCACATAGGCGATCGGTAGTAGGATTAAAGCTAGGCCGATCAGATTAAGGTGTAGGCATAACCAACCAAAAAAGACTAAAATAGCGCAAATTCCTGCGGCAACTGCCGAGGAATACTCAGATAACCAAGAGGACGAGATACTCTGAATCATGGAGCGATGGCAATTAATTCTCTCCCCATTCTAGAAAAAATTGGATCGATGCAGAAAACCCCTAGGACGTTATCCCCCGCAGCTAACCTAACCGATGATAATTGGAATTTTGCCGAGGTTTGGATCGATCCGCTGCTATCTCCCCCCTATATCTTGCTTTTACTCGCTGAATCTTCAGGAAACTATCGCGTGTACGATCCTTCTGAGGGTTATCAGGTAGTATTCACCGGTGCGAGTTACGAGGAAGCGGAAAATTGGCTATTAGAGGACGAATTTGAACCGGTAGAGGGACGACTTTCGGCAGTAGAGATATAATTTTCTTATCTTCTTGACGCTTTTCTTCGATGCTATCCTTACTAAAAAAGCGATGGAATTGGCTAAAATCGCTCTTTATTGGCATTCTGAAGGCAATTAACCCCAAAAAAGTCAAAAATACTCCTCCAGAACCCAGCGACGCACCAGAGGGATAGATTGAACTCATGAAAACCGACACCATTTTCTACCGACTTTTTCAAACCTTTCCAGGTCTTCTGTTTGAGTTAATCGACTTTCCCAGGGAATTAGCCAATTTCTATCGATTTTCCTCCGTAGAGGTGAAACAACTATCTTTTCGCATCGATGGAGTCTTTCTACCAGAACGGGAAGATTTACCGATTTATTTTACCGAAGTTCAGTTTCAGAATGATCCGGAGTTTTATGCGCGTTTTTTCGCCGAAATTTTTCTCTATCTCAAACAGACGCAGTTAAAAAACAATTGGCGCGGGGTGGTGATCTATCCGAATCGAAGGGTGGAAAGGGAGAATATAGAGCGATATAGAGAGCTATTACAAGAAACAAGAGTACAAAGGATTTATCTCGAGGAATTAGCTGATAGTCCACCAGATTCGCTCGGATTAGCGACGCTAGAGTTAGTAAGCTTACCCAAAGCGCAAGTGATCAACCGGGGAAGGGAGTTAATCGTGCGAGTAAGGGAAACGGGGGTAGAAAATCGCCAACAGGAACTTTTAGAATTGATAGAGACGATTTTGATTTACAAGTTGCCGCGGATTACTCGAAAGGAGATAGAAGCTATGTTTAGTTTAAGCGAGTTAAGACAGACGCGTGTGTTTCAGGAGGCCCTAGAGGAAGGTCGTCAAGAAGGGGAAATCATCGGAAAATTGGCTTCTGTTCCCTTATTATTGCGAGCGGGGGTTAATCCCCAAGAAATCGCCGCTTCTCTGGGATTATCTCTCGAACAGGTCTTAGAAGTGGCTCGATCGCTGGAAGATAGCGATCGCTAGGGTATTTTCAGAACTAAAAAAGCGATGGAATTGGCTAAAATCGCTCTTTATTGGCATTCTGAAGGCAATTAACCCCAAAAAAGTCAAAAATACTCCTCCAGAACCCAGCGACGCACCAGAGGGATAGATTGAACTCATGAAAACCGACACCATTTTCTACCGACTTTTTCAAACCTTTCCAGGTCTTCTGTTTGAGTTAATCGACTTTCCCAGGGAATTAGCCAATTTCTATCGATTTTCCTCCGTAGAGGTGAAACAACTATCTTTTCGCATCGATGGAGTCTTTCTACCAGAACGGGAAGATTTACCGATTTATTTTACCGAAGTTCAGTTTCAGAATGATCCGGAGTTTTATGCGCGTTTTTTCGCCGAAATTTTTCTCTATCTCAAACAGACGCAGTTAAAAAACAATTGGCGCGGGGTGGTGATCTATCCGAATCGAAGGGTGGAAAGGGAGAATATAGAGCGATATAGAGAGCTATTACAAGAAACAAGAGTACAAAGGATTTATCTCGAGGAATTAGCTGATAGTCCACCAGATTCGCTCGGATTAGCGACGCTAGAGTTAGTAAGCTTACCCGAAGCGCAAGTGATCAACCGGGGAAGGGAGTTAATCGTGCGAGTAAGGGAAACGGGGGTAGAAAATCGCCCACAGGAACTTTTAGAATTAATAGAGACGATTTTGATTTACAAGTTGCCGCGGATTACTCGAAAGGAGATAGAAGCTATGTTTAGTTTAAGCGAGTTAAGACAGACGCGTGTGTTTCAGGAGGCCCTAGAGGAAGGTCGCCAAGAAGGTCGCCAAGAAGGTCGTCAAGAAGGTCGCCAGGAAGGTCGCCAAGAAGGTCGCCAAGAAGGTCGCCAAGAAGGTCGTCAAGAAGGGGAAATCATCGGAAAATTAGCTTCTGTTCCCTTATTATTGCGAGCGGGGGTTAATCCCCAAGAAATCGCCGCTTCTCTGGGATTATCTCTCGAACAGGTCTTAGAAGTGGCTCGATCGCTGGGAGAGAGCGATCGCTAGGATATTTTCAGAAGTTCGATTGCCGATTTCCCCTTTCAGGACGAGTTTGAACCCCGAAAGGGACGACTTTCGGCAGTAGAGATATAATTTCCTTATCTTCTTTCCCCCTTTCTTCGATGCTATCCCTACTAAAAAAGCTCTGGAATTGGCTAAAATCGCTCTTTATTGCCAGTCCGAAGGCAATTAACCCCAAAGAAGTCAAAAATACTCCTCCAGAACCCAGCGATGGGGAATATGAAGGGATATTGATGGGGTTATTCGAGCAGGTGGCGGCGGGAAATACTACCGGCGGGTTACGGGGATGGCTATACAGTCGCCATTGTGACGATAAAAAGCTGGCGCGGTGGTTAGGGGTCAAAAGCGAGGAATGGCTACAGTATCCGGAAGATTATCAAACTTTAGGGCGGTATCTGGCGGCTTTAGGGAAGGTGATGACGGGAAATCTGGGGGAAGTATCCCAACGGATTAGCCTCCAGTTACGCGACGCGGTGAGGGATGTTTCTGGTGTGGAGGAGGAAAATCTAGGCTCAAAGGAGACGGATTTAACGGAAGTGGTTCAGGATGCCGAATTCTGGTTTGAGCAAGGATACCAGAAAGTAATCAATGGGGATTTTATCGGCACGATCGCATCCTACGACAAAGCTTTAGGAATTAAACCCGATGACCATGAAGCTTGGTACAACCGGGGGGGTGCGTTATATAATTTGGGCAGATTGGAACAAGCGATCGCATCCTGGAACCAAGCGGTAGCCATTAAATCCGATGACCATCAAGCTTAGTCTGACCGAGGGTGGGCGATTTGTTCTCTGGGTACAATAGACCTCTTGCAAAAGTCTTAAGTCGATCCTTGTACAGCAACATTTTTGAAGATTATCAACTACTAATAAATAATTAACTGAAAGTCCCTCCCATTATTGTTTCTATCGTTTGTTTTCGGATTT
>NZ_JADEXY010000260.1 GCF_015206885.1 Microcystis aeruginosa LEGE 91341
GTTTTGGGGTTTTGGGGTTTTGGGGTTTTAGTTCCATCTCCCCACCTCCCCACTTCCCCACCTCCCCAATTCATAATTCATAATTCATAATTCATAATTCATAATTCCCCAATTCGTATGAGAGATTCCCTATCGAGCCATCTAAGAGTACAACAACACTGCCTCAATCAAGTTAAATTAGCCGTGAGAAAGCAGGGCTTTAGCAGTCAACGCTCCTTAGCCAAAGAAGCTGAATTTAGTCTGGCTACTGTCAGTAACTTCCTGACTGGTAAACCGGTAGAACAAGCCACTTTTGAACAAATTTGTCGTCGATTATGCCTTGACTGGCAAGAAATAGCCGCCCTGAATTTTCAGCTAAAAACACCCCCTCAAGACAAAATTCCGGTTAATTCGGCAGCCAAGAGCGAAAAATTGGACACATTACCCCCCTATCCTAATGGAGCAGTTCCCCTTGGTTCCCCATTTTATTTAGAACGTCTTCCCCTCGAAGAACAGATAAGGCAGGAAATCAAGAAACCGGGGGCTTTAGTGCGGATAAAAGCTCCCAAAGAAATGGGCAAAACCTCCCTACTTTTGAGAATGCTCGATTTTGCTAAACAGCAAGGCTACCGCACGGTGAGTTTGAACTTAGAACAGGTGGACCAGACGATTTTGGCTGATTTAAACCAATTTTTGCGCTGGTTGTGTGCCAATGCCGCCCGTCAACTACAGTTAAAACCCCAATTAGATGAGTATTGGGATGAGGATTTAGGCAGCAAGATTAGCTGTACGGTTTACATTCAAGACTATCTCCTGGAATCGATTACCGCCCCCATTGTCCTGGCTCTCGATGAACTTAATCAGATATTTGAACATCCCCAAGTGGCCAAGGATTTTTTACCGCTGCTGCGTTCTTGGTACGAGGAAGCCAAAACCCTACCTATCTGGCAAAAACTCCGTCTTATCGTCGTCCATTCCACAGAAATTTATGTCCCCCTGCAGCTCAATCAATCCCCCTTTAACGTGGGATTCCCCGCACAGATAAGTCATTTTAGTCTTGAGGAGGTATTGCAATTAGCCCAACGTTATCAACTCACCTGGGAAAATCAGGAAAAAGTCCAACAACTGATGGAGCTAGTGGGAGGACATCCAGCTTTGCTACAAACTGCCCTCTACTATCTCAGTCGGGAGGAAATAACCATGACGCAAATATTAACCAGTGCCACCTCTGTCACGGGGATTTATGCCAATCACCTGCGGCGCCATTGGGCGGTATTAGAACAACAGCCGGAACTAGCAAAAGCCCTCGATCGGGTGATGAGCGCGGTGGAACCAGTACAATTAGACCCAATTCTCGCTTATAAACTCAGCAGTATGGGGCTACTCAAACAATCGGGAGATAAAGTAGTACCAGGCTATGAATTGTATCGACGCTATTTTTTAGAGGTGAAATCCTCTATCAGTTATCAGTAAACAGTTATCAGTTATCAGTTATCAGTTATCAGTTATCAGTTATCAGCTATCAGTTATCAGTTATCAGTTATCAGTTATCAGTTATCCGTTATCAGTTATCAGTTATCAGTTATCAGTTATCAGTTATCAGTTATCAGTTATCAGTTATCAGCTTTTGAAGGCAACAGGCAAGAGGCAAAAGAC